>CALEZJ010000513.1 GCA_937927885.1 uncultured Paracoccaceae bacterium
CGGGCGCCAGACTCTGCAATTCGCGCGCCACCTGCCCGGTCTGGCCAAAGACCAGGATCATGCCTTGGTCCCCAGCCTCTGCCCGACGCCCTTGCGCGCCAGAAGGGGCCTCCACCAGCGTTCGTTGTCGAGATACCATTGCACGGTCCGCGCGAGGCCTTCCTCGACCGTGACCGAGGGGCGCCAGCCCAGTTCGCGGCGAATGCGCATCGGATCAATGGCATAGCGCGCGTCATGCCCGGGGCGGTCGGGCACGAAGGTGATGAGATCGGTATAAGACCCCTCGTTCCTTGGCCGCTTTTCATCCAGGATCGCGCAGAGCGTCTGCACCAGGTGCAGGTTGGTGCGCTCGTTCTCGCCGCCGATGTTGTAGCTGCGGCCCAGGGCGCCCTTTTCCAGCACCAGAAGCAGCGCCTCGGCGTGGTCCTCGACATAAAGCCAGTCGCGGATGTTCGACCCGTCGCCGTAGATCGGCAGGGGCCGCCCGGCCAGCGCGTTCAGGATGATGACCGGGATCAGCTTTTCGGGGAAATGGAAGGGTCCGTAATTGTTGGAACAATTGGTCAGGACCACCGGCAGGCCATAGGTTTCGTGCCAGGCGCGCACCAGATGGTCGCTGGCCGCCTTCGAGGCCGAATAGGGGCTGCGCGGGTCATAGCGGGTGTCTTCGGTGAACTTGCCCGAGGGGCCGAGGCTGCCGAACACCTCGTCGGTGGAAATGTGGTGAAACCGGAACCCCGCCGGGCGCCCCGCGCCGGTCCAGTATTTGCGCGCGGCCTCCAGCAGGTTGAAGGTGCCGGTGATGTTGGTCTCGATAAAGTCGCCGGGGCCGTCGATCGACCGGTCGACATGGCTTTCGGCGGCGAGGTGCATCACCGCGTCAGGCTGGTGCGCGGCCAGGATGCGGTCCAGCGCGGCGCGGTCGCGGATGTCGGCCTGTTCAAAGGCATAGAGCGGGTTGGCCGCGACCGAAGCGACGTTTTCGAGGCAGGCCGCATAGGTCAGCGCGTCGAGATTGACCACCCGGTGCCCCCGCGCCACCGCCAGCCGCACCACCGCGGACCCGATGAACCCCGCGCCGCCTGTCACCAGCAGTTTCATGCCGCGCCCTCGAAGGTGAAGGGCGAGTCGAAATCCGCCAGCGCGCCGGCGACGGCATCCTTGGCCGACAGCACCGGATCGCTGACCCCCCAGTCAAAGCCGATGGAATCCCAGCGCACCGCGCCGTCGCAGTCGGGCGCATAGGTGTCGGTGCATTTGTATTGCACCTCGCAATCGGCGGTCAGGGTCAGAAAGCCGTGCAGAAACCCCTTTGGCACCAGCAGTTGCCGCCCGTTTTCCGCGCTCAGTTCCACCGCCGCCCATTGGCCGTAGCGCGGCGAGCCCCGGCGCACATCCACCGCCACATCGAGGATCACACCGCGCGAGCAGCGCACCAGCTTGTCCTGCGCGCGGGGCGGGCGCTGGAAGTGCAGGCCCCTCAGCGTGTGGCGCGGAGCGGAATAGCTGTGGTTGTCTTGCACAAAGTCCATGTGCACACCGGCCGCCGCCAGTGTCGCAGCATTCCAGGTTTCACAAAACCAACCCCGCGCGTCGCCAAAGCGGCGGGGGGTCAGGATCAGCACGTCGGGAAGGGCGGTCGGTTCGATCTGCATGGGCAAGGGCACTCCGTCACCCGCCCTTTGTGCCCGAGGCCGCGCGCGGGGGCAATCGTTCAGCGCCCGCCGGTAATGTCGACAATCGCTCCCGTGGCATACGAGGCCCCGTCGCTGCACAGCCACAGGATCGCCTCGGCGACCTCGCCGGGCGTGCCGGGGCGCTGCATCGGCACCAGCGGGGCCAGCGCCCGGGCCCGGTCCGGCCGCCCGCCCGAGGCGTGGATTTCGGTGTCGATCAACCCGGGGCGCACAGCGTTGACCCGCACATTCTGCGCCGCCAGTTCCTTGGCCAGCCCCACGGTCAGCGTGTCGATGGCACCCTTGGTCGCGGCGTAGTCGACGTATTCCTGCGGCGCCCCCCGTTTCGCGGCAATCGACGACACCAGCACCAGCGAGGCCATCGGCTCAGGGGCCGGACGCGGAAGGCGCCGCGCCGCCTCGCGCGCGCAGAGAAGCGTGCCGAGGAGATTGGTGTCCAGGACCCGGCGCAGCCTGTCGGCCTCCATCTGCGCCAGGGGCATCGCCGGTGCCACGATCCCGGCGTTGACCACCACCGCATCGAGCCGCCCGAACCCGGCCTCGGCCGTGTCGAAA
>CALEZJ010000514.1 GCA_937927885.1 uncultured Paracoccaceae bacterium
GAGGCCCCCCAGCCCCGTCACGATCAGGGCCATCCGCGCCCCGTCTCGTGCGGCTTGTCCCTGGTGCCAGTAGCCTATCAAGAGGAACGACAGGATCGATGTCAGTTCCCAGAACACCACCAGCATCAGGATGTTGCCCGACATCAGCATGCCGACCATGGCGCCGGTGAAGGCCATGAGGAAAGCATAGAAGCGGGGAACTGGATCAGCCTTGGACAGGTAGTAGCGGGCATAGACCAGCACCAGGATGCCGATCGCAAAGACCAGCGTCACGAACATCCAGACGAATCCATCCATCCGGAAGGCAAGGTTCAACCCGAGCGAAGGCACCCAGCGCAGGGTGCCGCGCAATATCTGGCCATCGCTGACCGGCGCATGCAGAAGGGCAAGGATCGCCAGCCCCGCTGCAAGCAGAAGCCCCGAGACCCATGCGGCCCCACCATGCGCCGACGCCCGAACCGTGCTCGCAGCAATCGCCGCGGCAAATGGCAGACCGACCAGGATGAGCAGCAGGTTCTCTTCGATCATGCCCTCGAGGGTATCCTTTTGTCGCTGCTTCCGGCAAAGGTCTTTCCACAAAGCAAGCCAAGGGCATGACCGCCTGCGGCGATGCTTGCCCATGCCTTGAACTGACGGACGGACGATGGCCTCGATTAAGTCGTCATTCCTGACGTTTCAAGTCGGTTACGGGCAATTCAGGGCCGACTGTCGAAGAACTTTCGCTTCTTTCTTGCTCCGTGCCGAAAGGGGCGGTGCCCCTCTCGGAGCGCCGCGCGCAAGGTTCCTGTCCGGGGTGGGACGTGTGATTCACCCCGCTCCTTTGGTCGGGTCGGATTCGGCACCTTCGATGGCCCGGATCTGTCGCATCAGCCCAACCGCGGCCTCGATATCGATCTGGCAGGCGATGCCGACCCCTCGCTCGGCCTCGAAACGACCAACGACGGCGATCTCCTGCATCAGCCGTGGCGCGACGGTCTCCTCGACCAGCCAGAACAGAAGGTGGCGGTGCGAGGTGACCTACAGCCCCAGAAACCGACGCTCGGGTTCCAGCCCCTCACCCCGGGCCGAGGTGATGACGGTACCAGAACATGGATGACCCAGCTCCGGCTTTATGCAGGTCAATCAGGGGTTTCAGAGTCGCGTCACGTTGTCCCCAACTTTATCGAGCGTGGGCGAGACACCGAGTTTGAGTCCTGCCCATTTGGGCGGGTTGGGGAACGGGGACTGACGCGGGCCTTTGCGGGTTGCGCGGCCCAGGTCAATTCACACGATATCTGCAACCCTGCACGGATTGCGCCCTTACGCTGGATCGCGGATTTTTTGACCTGGGTCGTCATGCTGCGACAAAACCCATCATGCCGCTGGCCCGCATCACACATCCACCCCCTTTTGATTTGAAATGGGGCCAGCCCTAAAGGGCTGGCCCAAGTCAAAGGCATGGCAATCGAGTCGAGGCGTCGAGGCAGACTGCAAGTGGGATTGCAAGTGTTGCATTGACACGCCGATATTCGGCGGAATTGCAGGAAGCGCAAGTGGACACACTCAAATCCCCTGCTAGTTCTCTTTCGCTCAATCTGATGATCTTTTGCGCCCCTGCGTGGGCAAAGATTTGTTCCCGGCCTTTGCAAGGATGGGTGAAAGCTCAGGGCACGGCCTTTGGGTGCACGACGCCGTATGGGTCTGGACAAGTGCCCACCGTCAGCTTGTTGCAGACACGATCGCTGCGGCCAAGTCGAGAACCGGAGAGGTCATAAGGCTTCGGCAGGTTTTTCTTGCAGAACCTCTTCGGCATCGCGCGGTAGCCTCAGTTCGCGGGGGGGGCGGCCGATCACTTCGCGCAGTTCGTCGAGTTCGATGAAGTTGTCGGCCTGGCGACGCAGGTCGTCGGCGATCATCGGGGGCTGGCTGCGCATGGTCGACACCACCGACACCCGGACACCCGCGCGCTGCAGCGCCTCGACCAGCGGCCTGAAGTCGCCATCGCCCGAGAACAGCACCGCGTGGTCCAGCCGGTGCGCGAGTTCCATCGCATTCACCGCCAGTTCGATGTCCATGTTCCCTTTGACCTTTCGGCGCCCGGCGCTGTCGATATATTCCTTGGCGGGCTTGGTCACCATGGTGTAGCCGTTGTACTGCAGCCAGTCGAGCAGCGGGCGAATTGGCGAATAGTCGTCGTTCTCCAGCAACGCCGTGTAATAGAACGCGCGAAGCAGTTTCCCACGGCGCATGAATTCCTGACGCAAAAGCTTGTAGTCGATGTCAAAACCCAGCGCCTTGCCCGCAGAGTACAGGTTCGCCCCGTCGATAAAGAGCGCCAGACGCTCGTCTTTGTAGAACATGGATGGTCCTTCTTGTCTGGAACCCGTGATGTTGCAACGAACAAACAGCAGCGCCTGAATCCATCGGGCCACAAGACGGGTCGTCGGCGTGCCTGTGGCAGGCATCTGAACAAGCCGAGAGATTCCCCGTTGCCTGCGGTCTGAGGCTTCCAGACCCAGTGTCACGGACGCCTCCCGCAATCAAAGTATCCTTTGCGCCAAACGACATTCTTTCGGGCGCGCATGAACCTGCACCGCCATCAGCCATTCGCGGGTGGCCGCCTCGCGCGTGGCAAAGGCGCTCACCCGGTTTGTCTGCTGGCGATCCGACGCCAGCTACGAGGTGCCGGGGCCCACAAGCAGCGTCACCCGTGCCGCCAGCCCCTGCCAAGGCGAGGCCTGCGGATCACGGCGTCGAAGGGGATTTCCGAATGCCCATCGAGCAGCTTTGCAGTGATAGATCGCCTCGTCAGTGCCATCCGCAGCTTTCATGGCGCACGGAACCTTGAGTGCGGTCATGTCTTCGACACACGCACCCTGATCCGGGACGACTGATGCCAGAAAACAGCCCTTTCAAGCCGTCACGTCCGGGGATGGCGAGGCTCTGCCGACAAGGCGTCCTCTAATAAGAGACCAAGAGCTATCAAAAGATATATTTTTGCTAGAAAAACAGTGTTGCACTCGCACACCTTGAATGCGAGATTTGGGACATGCTTGCTCGCATGCTCGCGCGCTTTTTGCTGTCTTCTCGCCCGTAGTGTGGCAATTCACATGGCACATGAAGCCATCCTGGAACGATTCGATCTTGCACTCAAAATGAAATGGTTTTTGTGCGGCGTCCGGATGCAGGTGTATGTGAGTGATTGCGAGGCAGTTGCATCCGCCTGTGGTGCAACAAGAATTGGGGTAACCGGAAAGTGGCCGCAGACGTCATGAGCTTGTCTCCTAAAACCACCGCCCCCGCCGGGCGATCTGGCCGACAGCCGCTGCGTGTCCTGTTGGTCGATGACCATGCCTTGATCTGCGAGACGCTCGCCCTGGCTCTGACCGACGACGAGTTGACACTCGTGACCGTCAAGACCGTCACCGAAGCCCAGCAGCAGATCGAAGCCAACGGGCGCTTTGACGTGCTGCTACTGGACTACGATGTTCCGGGAATGGAGGGTCTCAAGGGGCTGCGCAGCCTGGCCGAGCAAAACAAGGGCGCAGTGGTCCTTTTTTCGGGTGTCGCCAGCCGCCTTGTGGTCGAGCAGGCGCTGGATGCCGGCGCCAGGGGCTTCATCCCCAAGACGCTGCCGCTGCGCACCCTGAAGCACGCCATCCGGTTCATTGCCGATGGAGAGACATTTCTGCCGGCCGACTACATGCGGTGGACCAGTCAGGGCAATGGCGACAAACTGGGGCTGAAGCAGCGCGAGATGCAGGTTCTGACGCTGCTGTGCGAGGGACTGCAGAACAAGGAAATCGGCCGCCAGATGGGCGTAGAGGAAACCATCGTCAAACTGGACGTCAAGTCGATCTGCCGCAAGCTGGGGGCCAAGAACCGGACCCAGGCTGTCATCGAGGCCCGCAACCGAGGGTTGGCCTAGGATCGCCGCGCCGAAGTTTAACGGTTCCAGATGCGTATTCCGGGGAAGCGAGGCAAGGGGTCATGCATGGATCTGAGAAGGTGCAAAGCTTCCGGGTCGCAGTCAGCGTGGTTGAGGATCCTGACACGCTCAGGGCCATGGGCACTGTCATCGATAGCATCCCGACGCCACCGGACTTTCTGACCCTGCATTATGGGTCAGTCCATTCGGCCCACACCTTGCAGGCGCTCGCCACCGCAGCCTTTCCCGGAACAGCCCTGCACGGCGGATCGTCCTGCCTTGGCGTGATGTCCCAGAGCGGCATCGCTGTTGATGGCGGCGCAGGCCTTGGGGTCCTGGCGATCTGGGATCCGGCCGGGGCCTATGGCTCGGCCATGGAACGGATCGGGGCAGATGCAGGGGCTTCGGCGCAGATCGCGCTTCGAGCGGCCCTGGCCCGGGCCGGGCGCCCCAGCGAAGCCCCGCAGGTTGTCTGGCTGACCTCTCCCCCGGGACATGAAGAACTGGTCCTCGCTGGGATCAGGGATGTTCTGGGCCCTCATGCACTGATCGTGGGGGGAAGTTCAGCCGACAATGACGTGGGCGGGGCCTGGACGCAACTGGCGCAGGATGGTGCGGCGGGCGATGGCATCTCGATCTCGGTGCTGTTTCCCTCGGTCCCGTTTGCTCAACTGTTCGAGAACGCCTATGCACCCACCGAATTCCGTGGGCGGATCACCGAGGTCTCGGGGCGCACGGTCCATCAGATCGACGGACAGCCTGCGGGCGCGGTTTACGCGGAATGGACGGGTGGTGCGATCGCGGTCCCTGAGACCGGAGCTCAGACCATTCTGTTGCAGAGCTCCTTGTTGCCGCTGGGGCGAGAGGTGGGGCAGATCGGTCAGGTGCCCTTTCATCTTCTGGCCCATCCTTTGGTGATGCATGCTGACGGGCGGCTTGAGCTGTTCGTGGACATGCAGACCGGTCAGGAGATCTGCCTGATGACCGGCACTGCCGACAGCCTGGTCCAGCGTGCCGGGCATATCGCAGAGCTGACCAGGGAGCAACTCAACGGGAGTCGGCCCAGCGGGGCGCTGGTGATCTACTGCGGAGGCTGCATGCTGTCGGTCCGCGACAGGTTGGATGAAGTCGCCGCTTCGCTGTCGCAGGCGCTGCCGGGGACCCCTTTCCTGGGCTTGTTCAGCTTTGGCGAACAGGGTGAAACCGTCCGTGGCACCTCGGAACATGCGAATCTGATGATTTCCTGTCTTGTCTTCGGATCGTCCGAAAACAGCCCGCTGCCTGCCGACGACTGAGCGTGAGGCAGTATGGTTACCCAGACGCAGATCCTTCTGACCGAACTGGCCGCGCGCGAACGCCTGTTGCGCGACCAGCGCACCTCGACCGAGCAGGCCGAAACGCTGTTGCAGGTCGTCGATGCGCTGCAGGCCACCGAGACCATGGAAAACGGCTTCGACAGCGCCCTGGAGATCTGCCGCAAGGCGCTGAAGGGCGATGTGGCCGTGCTGCTACAGCGTTCCTCCGAGGTTCTGGAAACGCTGCACGCCAGCGATCCCGCCTTTGGCCTGCCGACCTGGCCGCTGGCGGGCCAGGAGATGCTACGCCCCTTGTGCATCACAAGCATCGGCCACACGCGGCTCAGCGACAGCCTACCCGACGTTGTTCGGGGGTATCACTCTTTGCTGTCCACACCGTTGCCTTGTGTGGATGGGCCGCAGATGGTTCTGGTCTTGTTGTCGCATGGCAAGGCCCGGTTCACGCGACCCCATCAGGTTCTGATTGACCGCATCGGCGGGGTCCTGGCGCGCATGATCCGGTCCCGCCATCTGATCCAGCGCAACGCGATCCTGAGCGCCATTGTCGAGGGGACCCCCGCCACGTCGGCCATGGCCGGCGCGGAAGACCGCTCGCTGACTGCTCTTAGTCATGCCTTTGACCGGCTGTCCGCCTGGCAGAACCTGATCATTCAGTTGAACAACGATTTGCTTGGTGCGCCCAGTGCCACGCTCGATGCTGCGATCGACCGGACCCTGGCCGAGATCGGGCAACTGGTCGCTTCGGACCGCACTTATGTGTTTCACCTGACCCCAATGCAGATGCTGGATAATACCCATGAATGGGTAGCACCCGGGATCGAGCCTATGAAGGCGGTGCTGCAGAACGTGCCTGTTGAAGAGATGGAGGACTGGCGCGCTGATTTCGAGGCTGGCCGCCCGGTCTCGATCCCCGATGTCAATGCGCTGCCGGACGAGTCAACCGTGCGCGATACCCTTCAGATGCAGGGTATCCTGTCGCTTCTGGCGGTGCCGATCCTGCATGACGGGGTGCTGATCGGCTTTGTCGGGCATGACTTTGTAAGGGAGCCCCGCCGATTCCTGCCCACCGAGGCCCGCCTGCTTCAGTCGGTCGCGAACACCATAGGAGCCGTCGTCGTCCGGCGCTCCGCCGAGGCCGTGGCGTTGAGCGCCCAGGTCAGCCTGGCCCAGGAACGCGACCGGTTGCAGGCGACCCTCTCCGCGCTGCCCGATCTGGTGCTGGAGTTCGATCAGGATGGCCGCTTCACGGGCTATAACGTCGGCGGCGGCATTGAACCGGCGTTCTTCCCCAGAGACTTCCTGGGACGGCAGGTCGAAGAGGTGCTACCCCCCGATCTGGCGCTCAAGGCCCGCGAGGTGATGCACGATGTCGATCTGCATGGTCACCACACAGGCATCGAATACAGCTTGCCGACCGAGAGCGGCGAGAGGTGGTATGCCGTCTCGGCCGGGGCGCGCCGCAATTCGGGCCGCTCGAATGGCTATGTCTTCCTGATCCGCGATGTCACCGACCGCCACCAGAACGAGCGCCAGATCCGGCGATTGAGCCGGATCGCCGAGCTGACCTCGAACCTGGTCATCATCACGGATCTGGAGGGACGGATCGACTGGGTGAACCCGGCTTTCGAGGCCCGCACGGGCTGGCCACTTGATGAGGTGCGCGGCCGCAAGCCCGGTCATTTTCTACAGTTCGAAGGGACCGACCCTGTCACCGCCGCCCATGTGAGCCAGACCTTGCGGCAGGGGCGGCCGGTGCGCGCCGAGATTCTGAACCGCAGCCGCAGCGGGATCGAATACTGGGTGAGCAAGGACATCCAGCCGTTGCTCGACCGGCAGGGGCGGCCGGAAGGCTTCCTGGCGATCCAGACCGATATCACCGAGCTGAAGAAAACGCATCAGCAGGAACTCCAGCCGCGTATCACCGCGATCGAGGCCTCGATGGATGGCATCGCCATCTGGGGGAAAGGTGGACACTTTGTGTACATGAACCCCGCCTACCGCCAGATATTCGGCATCGGGCCCGCCGAGGATATCCGGACCATCGACTACAGGGACCAGATCGCGCCCGAGTCGATCGCTCGTCTCGACGGCGAGATCCGTCCCGTGCTCAAGGACCATGGCCGCTGGCAGGGCCAGATGACCGCACTGCACCGCAGCGACACCCCGATAGAGCTGGATATCGCGCTGACGCTGACCGACACGGGCGACTGGGTCTGTATTGCCCGCGACATCACCGAACGACACAGGCAGGAGGCCGAGCGAGCCCGACTGCGTGACCAGCTGCAGCTGGCGCAGCGGCGCGAAACCGTTTCCTTCCTGGCCAGCGGCGTTGCGCATGACCTGAACAACCTGGTTGCCGTGGTGTCCGGCACAGTGACCCTGATGCAAGCGCACACCCCCCTCGCGGACGAGGTTGCCGCCGGCCTGCGCCGGATCGCGCGGGCGATGGAGGCCGCGCATGACCTGGTGCGCGGGCTGGGTCAACTGGGTCGCCCGGACAAGCCCAAGGGTGCACTGGACCTGCGCAAGCTGGTCATCGAGGCGATTGACCTTCTGGGCAGCGAGCGGGTGCGCCGCTACGGCGTCCATGCTGATCTGCCCGCCTCGCACCAGACGGTCTGGGCCAATCAGACCGAATTGCTGCAAGTCATCGTCAATCTTGCGCTGAACGCCTGCGAGGCCGGAAATGACGCGCGCAATCAGGTCACGCTGACCGTCGCGCCGGATGGCACGGTCCTGCCTGACCGCGCCCCCGATTCGGGCGAGTTGAACCTGACTCAGCAGTACCGGGTCCTGAAAATCCAGGACAAGGGCGAGGGTGTCGACCCGGCACTGCGCCCCCGGCTGTTCGAACGCTACCTGACAACCAAGGGCAAGTCGGGCACGGGCTTGGGTCTGCCCATCGTGGCCTCGATCCTGCGCGAGAACGAAGCGGCGCTGTGGTTTGACAGCATCCTGGGCGAAGGCACGACTGTGACCGTTGCCTGGCCGTCCAGTTCGCCCCGGGCGGTGACCTCGGAAACCCACGCCCTGCCCAGTTCCGGCGGCGGCGACCTTTCGGGGCGGCGCATCCTGGTGGTCGATGACAACATCGATGTTGCCGAAGTCCTGGCCAGTCTGATCGAGGCGGATGGCGCGATTGTTATTTCCGTCGCTGATCCGGAAGAGGCCCTCGAACTGCTGCACGACAATCCTGGCCTGTGGTCGGCCCTGGTGACCGACTTCGACATGCCTGGCCTGAACGGGGCCCAACTGGCCCGGGCGGCCGGGGCCTGCACCCCCCCCGTTCCCAGCATCCTGGTGACGGCCTTGCCCGAAAGCGGCGCGCTGGTCAGCCGCTGGTTCCATTCCGTCCATCCCAAACCGGTGAACCCGGTCGACCTGATCCAGAGTCTGCGGTCCGCGACGTCGGGAAAACCCGATCTGGGCCGCGACTGATGATGCGCCCGGGGGTCAGCCAGTCGCATGTCGCCTAATCCCTGTCTGCATTCAGAAGATTCCCGTCTTCGTTGAGGTCTGATTCAAGGTCGAAAAATGCAGCGATCTTGAGCAGGCGGACATTGACGTACGCGTGAGGCGCCCGAAAACGGCTCTGGTTCATCGGAACCTCCTCGTCCATCATGCCGAAATAACTCCACGTTCCGATCCCACCAACCCTGGGGAGGATCACCGTCAAACCTGCGTCCCCGATCCATGGCCCCTCGAAAGAACGCGGAAGACATGTGTCTGGCGCCTGTGAACTTCCGAGTTTTCAGGGCCAGGGATATCAGTCAATGTGCGAAACACCGCCCGAGGAGGCCAGACCCGGCGCCCCGGGCGTCAGAGCACGTCAATCTGAATCGACAGTTGATAGCCGACATTGCGGACCACGTTGATCGGCTGGCACGGGGCGCCCGCCGCGCGCAGTTTCTTGCGCAGGCGCACGATCCGGACCTCGATCGTGGCCTTGCTGATCTCCTCTGACCGGCTGAACACCTGCGCAATATGGGTGGTCTCCAACCTGTTGTTCGGCGCCCGGGCAAAGGCGGCCAGCAGGTCCACCTCTGCGGCCGACAGCGCCACGCTCCCGCCTGGCCCCTCGAGGATCATCGCGGTCATATCCAGGGTCAGGGACTTCTGGTCTGGCTTGCCCTGCTTCAGGCGACGCGCAAGGGCCAGCACCGACGACGAGAGTTCTACCGCCGAACTGGGTTTGGTCAGATAGATGTCAGCACCACTTTCATAGCCGATCCGTCGTTCCTCGGGCTCGCCCCGGGCGGTCAGCATTACGATGCCGATCTGCGGATGCGCGGCCCTGACCCGACATGCAACCGCGATGCCGTCTTCGCCCGGCAGGTTCAGGTCCAGGATCATGATGTCGAACGCAGCCAGGCTGCACCCGCTCCATAAAGCCTCGGCGCTGTCAAAGGCCAGCGCATGGTGGCCATCGGCGGCCATGACGTCCAGCAGGGATTCCCGCAGGTCGCAGTGATCCTCGACGATGACGATGTTCAGCATGGAAACCAAACCCTGAACTCGATACGATCATCTGTCGGCAGATAAGCAATCTGCCCGCCCAGACGGTCGACAAGCCCGCGCACAACATAGAGGCCCAGCCCCGAACCGATCTGCGCCTTGGCACGGTTGCTGCGGTAGTACTTTTCAAAGAGCTGGTCGGGATCTGGCCGACCGGCCGCACCCTCGAGGTTTGCAAAGAGGACCGAGATCCCATCGCCATCCGGTTCTACCGCCACGCTCACGTCGGAATCGGGGGGGGAATATTTCAGGGCATTGTCCAGCAGGTTGCCAAAGATCACGCCCAGCAGCACCGGATCCCCCGGGATCACCGTCTGGCCGTCTGCGCGCAGCGAAATGCGCCAGTATTCGACGGCATCTGCGCGCAGGCTGTGCAGGATAGCGGCCAGATCGCAATCTTCGCGGGCGGGCACCAATCCATCGCCATCCAGGAGCACGGTCTGGTTGCAGCGGTCGATTACGCCGGTCAGGCCCTTGATCGCGCCTGCGACGCGCTGGCGCTGGCGCGCGCCAAGCACATGACCGCTGATGGACATGTTGATCACCGACAGCGCATTCCGGGACTCGTGGGTCAGCATGCTGATGAACTGCGCGAGGGTACGGGTCTTTTCCTCCTGGATCCGGCGCTGGTGTTCGATCTCCGCAATCCGGTCTGCTGCCGCTCCCGCCTCTGCGGCCAACTTCAATCCATGCAGGTGCAGGATAATGAACATCAGGACACCGGTTGTCATGCCATGGATCATGAAACCGTAAAGCGCCGAGACCCGGGTCGTGCGAAACCCCAGCAGCGAGAACAGCCAGAGCAGCAGGGACGCGGACAGCACCGCATAGATCACCCGTGTCGTGAGCAGTCCGGGCGAGGCATCGTGCCGGGCGGTCAGGATGCAGGCCAGAAACACAAAAGGTGTCGCTACGATGCAATAGGCGTTGATCTGGAGCGCGAGGCGGCGGTCAAGCACCCAGAAAATGACCAGAGCGCCCAGCATGATCGCAACCTGCAGGTCAAACATCCGCAAGGCCAGGGGAGCGGGCCGAAAGCGGCTCAGAAACGCACGGTGGAAGGTCACCGAAAGGATTGCTGCAAGGATGACAGCAGAGCGGAACATCACGTTCAGGGTCTCGCGGTCCACGCCTGGCAACAGGGTCGCGCCATATCCGAACGCCAGGAAATTGTGGACGAGCCACACCCCCTGCATCGCCGAAAACCAGGCGAACAGGTATTCGTTGGTCACCGCCAGCATCCGCAGCGCCCACACCAGCAGCACCAGCATCACAATGAAATAACCGATCTGGACCAGATCGGTGATCAGGGTAATCCGCAGCGCCCCGTCGCGCGTTCGCGCCGTGACACTGGCGGCGATGGATCCGGCCGATTCTAGCCGGACCAGATAATCGGCGCCCCCCGGAGGGGGGGTCAACCGGTAGCCGCGCAGCGGCGATGGCCAGTCTGCCGACCGCAACTGATACCGTCGGGCGGATGGCGGCCCCGCCCCTTCTGTCATGATCGGAACCGGCGCATAGAGCCGGACATCATCCAACAGCGGGGGGCGGATCAGCAGTACCACCTCCTCGCCGTCGGGCGCGGGCAGGATCCGCAGGCGCAACCAGTACGCGGCTCGACTATATCCCAAGGTCATGGTGTGATCGACAGGCAGGAATTCGGCCTGCGCAGCGGTTTCCACATCAAGGGTTGCGTTGGGGTCCACCATCAGCTCGACCGACAGGACAAGTTCCTCTTGCGCCTGTTCGGATGTGGAGGCAGCGAGCGCGGTGGCACAAAGCATCAAGGCCCCGATCATGCAGGCAAGGCGCGGTCCGAACAGGCCATCCATGGAATCTGTCTCACCGTTTTCGAATATCGCACCGGATCAGCACCCTATTTCGACCTACACCGAACGGCCATCCGCTCCAAGGCGCCGTGGCATTTTATGAAGAGGTCAACTTTCGAGATAAAGATTGGCACAAAAGATCTCTTGCCTACGCAACCCTACATCATAAACTGATATCTAACCTTTCGATGAAAAGGCTTTCTGGTCAGATGAGACGAACCCGCAATAATCAGGCGTTTTTCCGCGCTCCCCCGATCAGGGATCGCCCACTTCAGGAATGGACAATCGGACAACTTCTGCGAAGGCGTTATCCTGAGGTGCGGCTTCGAAAGCGGTTTCTGGCTAATCCTTACCTGGAACAGATCACGCTCGAAGAAACGCTTCGCAATCCGTTTGCTCTGAACGACTTTCTCACGGCTTGCCGGAAGCTGCCACAGTGCGGCGAATCCTCGATCAACTTGCTGCGCGCGGTGATCGAGGACGCCACCCTCCACGTCCAGACCGCCGATCATCTGGCCTCCCAGGGGCGTTGACGATCCGCGTAAAAGACATGCGCTCCATAACGGGCAGTTCTTTCCATCGTGTGTGACCAGTGCGGGGTAACCCGCACAGCATGGTAATGCGTCGCGCCGCCCGTGAGATGGGTCTCGAAGCCATCGATGGCCAGGCGCGCGATGCGACCCGAAATCGCAATGGCGCGCCTTTCGCGCAGGGTCACGGGTCGGCCATTGCAGGCGTAACTGAACTGGCAGGCATTGAACCGGTGGATATTCTGCGTCACCACACCGCAGATCGTATCCGGATACCGCGCCGAAGCCACCCGGTTCAATATCACCTCAGCAACGGCGAATTGTCCGATCACATCTTCTCCCCGTGCTTCATGATAGATAGCTTCGCGCAGGCAAAGCCACTGCGGATCCGACGTGGTGGGGTCAGGCAGGGACAACAGCCACTCGGGATCGAAAAAGGCCAGAGCATCCTGCGAAGGCCCGGTGTACTGCTCAATGTCCGGCCCGGTTTCCCGCTGGGACAGGGTTTCCCGCGCGATCAGAAGGTCCCCGCGGGCGGGTATGGCGTCGTCATGAAGCGTCGCACTGGTGACAGGACCAACCGACCGCCTCGGTGTGGCCTGAAAGACCGGGACCTCGGGTTCGAGCAACGCCCCCACCGCAACAAGCCCTGGAGTAATCTCCGGGGTTATCTCCGGGACAAGGTCGGGGGCCCCGCCGGCATTTGACATCAACACAACTATGAGCGTCGCGAGGCCGATGCGCGAACGGGCCCTGCGCACAGCGCGTTTTGCAAAGACACGGCGTAGGACCAGCTTCTTTGGACGAAGGTCAAACATTCTGGCAGGTTAGGTGAAAAGAACCTGACGACCAGATGAGCTTATGGGCGCCGGAAAACTCTTTTCGGAATCAGGCGATCTGAATGATTTCTGCCGCCCGAAAGGGTTGGCGGGCCGCGTGGGGCGATGCACGACAGGTTGCCGAACGAAAGCCGGCTCTCCGGCATAGACCAGGCCCATGAGGTCGTGGCCGACCGGCCCCATTCCGACCATGGCGACCGGGATCCGGTAGCCCCCTTCGCAAAGCAGGCCCTGCAGGGCAACATGGTCGCCCTGCGCGCTAATTCGCTTTCAGGTCACTTTTGCGCCAATGGTAACCAAATCATCGTCGCGTATTCTGCGCTCACCGGACTGTCCGCTGACTGTCCTGTCGGCGCGAAGGGTGGATGGCATGCAAACAGATGTACCCTTGGGCAGGAGAGCTGCCTCCCTCGCGAGGTACTCACCACTTAGGATCGGATTCCTTGCATGTTCTCAAAGTCACGACCGGGCAGACCAGACGCTTCAAGCGAAGTAGGCATGCCTCCGCCGGGGCGAGCGCCCTTTCCGCCAGACCGGGGTTTGCCTTTGGAAGACCTGGCGACACTTCCCGAACTGCCCCCCGGACCCGAACCCAAGTCGACGCAGGCAGCCAGCAAGGTCTCATTCCTGGCGGCGGACCTAACCCTTATCGGGACCCTGAAGACCTCGAGCGATCTTGTCATCGAAGGGACGGTCGAGGGGGATATCCAGGCCTTCAGGGTGACTCTGGGCGAACAATCGTTCCTGCACGGCGAGGTGACGGCGGATGATCTGACAGTCTGGGGCCGGGTCGAGGGCCAGCTTTCGGGATTGAAGGTCCATCTTGCTTCAACCGCAAGAGTCAGTGGCGACATCAGGCACCGAATCCTTGCCATCGACGCAGGCGCCCAGTTCGAGGGTTCCGCTCAACGGTTGGATGCCGACCCTGGGGTAACGACAGCAGCGCCCATTGCCCCGCAACCCGCCTCCTCGATCACGCTCACCTAGGCCAGCAGGAACAAGAGCCCCAGCGCCGTCTGAGGTGCACTTGGCCGGGCGCCATCAACCTCCGAACTGACCATAGCCCGGGGCCGCAGGAGGGCGGCTCCGGGCAGACGCCATGCCGGAAATGCAATCCGCCAACGGGATCGAGCTTGCGAGATCGGACGGAGGCCGTGGGCCTTTCCGGATCCTTGGCATGTCGGACCTC
>CALEZJ010000515.1 GCA_937927885.1 uncultured Paracoccaceae bacterium
TGAACAGGATGTTCGTGGTGTCCACTTGCAGGAATTCCTGCTGCGGATGCTTGCGACCCCCCTGGGGCGGGACGCTGGCGACGGTGCCTTCCATCAGCTTGAGCAGGGCCTGCTGCACCCCCTCGCCCGACACGTCGCGGGTGATCGAGGGGTTGTCGGACTTGCGGGTGATCTTGTCGACCTCGTCGATATAGACGATGCCGCGCTGCGCGCGTTCGACGTTGTATTCGCTGGCCTGCAGAAGCTTCAGGATGATGTTTTCCACATCCTCGCCGACATAGCCGGCCTCGGTCAGCGTGGTGGCATCGGCCATCGTGAAGGGCACATCGAGGATGCGCGCGAGCGTCTGGGCCAGCAACGTCTTGCCGCAGCCGGTGGGGCCGATCAGCAGGATGTTCGACTTGGACAGCTCGATCTCGCCGCCCTTGCCGGATTTGCCGGAAAAGCCGAGGCGCTTGTAGTGGTTGTGCACCGCAACAGAGAGCACCCGCTTGGCGCGGACCTGACCGATCACGTAATCATCCAGCACCGCGCAGATGTCGCGGGGCGTGGGCACGCCGTCGGTCGATTTGAAACCCGCGCCCTTGGTCTCTTCACGGATGATGTCCATGCAGAGTTCGACGCATTCGTCGCAGATGAACACGGTCGGGCCCGCGATCAGCTTGCGGACCTCGTGCTGGCTTTTGCCACAGAAAGAGCAATACAGCGTGTTCTTGCTGTCACTGCCGGAGGAATGAGCCATTCGACACCTCGTGCTCGGATCGGGGCGGGCCTTCTGGACGGGCCGGTCCCGTAAGGTTAGGGCAGCCGGCGGGCGGGGACAATGGCAAAAATCGCCCCCGCACGCCCGCGCAGCATCACGAGGCGGGCGTACCCGAGTCGCGTTTATCGAAAATCTGGTCGATCAGACCCCAGTCCTTGGCGGCTTCCGGGGTCATGAAATTGTCGCGCTCCAGCGCGGCTTCGACCTTTTTCAGCGTCTGGCCGCAGTGTTTCACATAGATCTGGTTCAGCCTCTCGCGCAGATCGAGGATCTCGCGCGCATGGATCGAGATGTCCGTGGCCTGACCCTGGAACCCGCCCGAGGGCTGGTGCACCATGATGCGGCTGTTGGGCAGCGAGAAGCGCATGCCGGGTTCCCCGGCGGCCAGCAGCAGCGAGCCCATCGACGCCGCCTGCCCGATCACCATGGTCGACACTTTCGGGCGGATGTACTGCATCGTGTCATAGATCGACAGGCCCGAGGTGACGACACCGCCGGGGCTGTTGATATACATCGAGATTTCCTTGGAGGGGTTCTCGGCCTCGAGATGCAGGAGTTGCGCCACGATCAGCGTGGCCATGCCGTCATGCACGGGGCCGGTGACAAAGATGATGCGCTCCTTCAAGAGGCGCGAGAAGATGTCATAGGCACGCTCGCCCCGGCTGGTCTGTTCGACGACCATGGGGACGAGGTTCATGTAGGTCTCAACGGGATCGCGCATTGCTCGGGCCTCGGTTTCGGCATCTCGTGCCAGGTTAGCGGACAAATCTTGACCAAGACTTAGCTTTCCGGCCCCCCCCCTGCAAGGGGTGGGGGTGAACGAGGCCGGGCAAACGAGGATTGGCCCCTCAGCGTCCCTGGAACCGGGCCGGGCGTTTTTCGAGGAAGGCCATCACCCCCTCGCGGAAATCGCGGGTGGTGCCCATTTCCTCTTGCAGCCGCGCCTCGGTATCCAGTTGCGCGTCCAGATCGCTGGTCAGGCTGGCCCTGAGCGCCGTCTTGATCGCGCCATAGGCCAGGGTCGGCCCGTTGGCCAGTTGCGCCGCGCGGGCGCGCCATTCGGCGTCAAACCCATCGTCGGGGATCGAGGCCCAGATCAGCCCCATGCGCTGGGCCTCGTCGGCGGTCACCTTGTCGGCAAAGAGCGCCTGCCCCATGGCGCGGGCAAAGCCCACGAGGCGCGGCAGCCAATAGGTGCCCCCCGCATCCGGGATCAGGCCGATGCGTGAGAAGGCTTGCAGAAAGACCGCCGATTGCGAGGCGATGACCACATCGGCGGCCAGTGCAAGATTCGCCCCCGCCCCCGCTGCCGCGCCATTGACGGCGGAAATCACCGGCACCGGGCAATCATAGATCGCGCGCAGCATGGGTTCGTATTCCTCGCGCAGGATGCGCCCCAGGTCGAGTTCGTTGATCGAGGCGCCGTCGCCAAGGTCCTGGCCAGAGCAGAAGGCCCGCCCCTGACCGGTCAGCACCACGACGCGCATGCGCTGGCCCAGATCGCGCACCGCCTGCGTGATCTCGGCGCGCATCTGCGCGTTGAGGGCGTTCATCAGCGTGGGCCGGTTCAGGGTGATCAGGCCGATGCCGTTCTCTTCGGTCACGATGAGGGTCTTGTAGATCATGCTGTCCTCGCGCAGGGCTGAGGCGGACTCTAGTGGGGCGCTGGCTCAAGGCAAAGAGGGACCTTGCGTCATCGGGGCGGTCGCGCTAGCCAGAAGCGGCAAGGAGTTTCGTGTCATGGACCAGCACCCGATCTGACCCGATCCGACGCCGCGCCCATCGGCGTGGCCCGTCCCATTCCTGCAGGGGTTTTTCATGCCCAGACTAGCCAACAAGACCGCCCTCGTGACCGGGGCCGCCCGCGGCATCGGCGCCGCCATCGCCCGCGCCTTTGCCGACGAGGGCGCAAGGGTCATCGTGACCGACATCGATGTTGCCGGGGGCGCGGCGCTGGCCGCCCGGCTGGGCGCGCGGTTCGAACGGCTCGACGTCGCCGTCGAGGCCGATTGGGAGCGCATCGCCCGGCTGGTCCCCGGACTCGATGTGCTGGTCAACAATGCCGGCATCACCGGGTTCGAGGGGCCGTTCTCGGGCCCTCCGCCCGCCCATGACCCGGAACACGCCACGCTTTCGGACTGGCGCGCGGTGCATGCGGTCAATCTGGACGGCACCTTTCTGGGCTGCCGCCACGCGATCCGGGCGATGCGCGCCAGGGGCACGGGGTCGATCATCAACATCTCGTCGCGCTCGGGGCTGGTGGGGATACCGGGGGCGGCGGCCTATGCCTCGTCCAAGGCCGCGATCCGCAACCACACGAAAAGCGTGGCGCTGTATTGCGCGGCGCAGGGGTTGGCGATCCGCTGCAATTCGATCCATCCGGCGGCGGTGATGACCCCGATGTGGGAGCCCCTGCTGGGCCAAGGCCCCGACCGCGCCGCGCGCGAGGCCGCGATGGTCGCCGACACGCCGCTGAAACGCTTTGCCCGCCCCGAGGAGGTGGCGGCGTTGGCGGTGCTGCTGGCCTCGGACGAGGCGACCTACATGACGGGGGCAGAACTGAGCATCGACGGCGGGTTGCTGGCCGGCTCCGCCGCAACGCCCTAGCAGGGTGCTGAAACAGTCGTTGCACCCGCCACTTTTGGCGCCAGACAGGGACAGTGTTCCTTCAGACGCCTCCTTGGCCGAGGCCATTGCCGAGGCCACGCGCGCGGGTGCCGCCGGACGCCGAGCGCCCCAAAGGCACTCGGCCAGC
>CALEZJ010000516.1 GCA_937927885.1 uncultured Paracoccaceae bacterium
GCGCGACATAGGCGGCGATATAGCCTTCGCTTTCCAGCCGCTGCACGCGCCGGTGACAGGCCGAGGGCGACAGCGCGATCCGTTCCGCCAGATCGGCATTCGAGATGCGCCCCTCGCGCTGAAGGGTCTGGAGGATGCGGCGGTCGGTCGGATCAAGCTGCATTGCAGCGCAACTTTCGTCGAAGGAAATGGGGATCAGGCGAAGACTCTTGCGCATGAAAGCGCGGGCGCGCCGACGAAATCAAGCACCTGTGACGAAAATTGCGCGAAAATCCCCCATCCAGACCATAAAGGAGTTCCCGATGCTGATTGGCTGCCCCAAGGAAATCAAACCCCAGGAGTTTCGTGTCGGCATGACGCCCGCCGCCGCGCACGAAGCCATCGCAGCGGGCCACATTGTCCTGATCGAAACCCGCGCCGGCATGGGTGCGGGGTTCACCGATGACGATTACCGCGCGGTTGGCGCGCGGATCGTCGACACCGCCGCCGAGATTTTCGCGACGGCCGAAATGGTCGTCAAGGTCAAGGAACCCCAGCCCGGCGAGCGCAAGCAACTGCGCGAGGGGCAGATCCTGTTCACCTATCTCCACCTCGCCCCCGATCCCGACCAGACCGCCGACCTGCTGGCCAGTGGCGTGACCGCCGTCGCCTATGAAACCGTCACCGACCGCGCGGGCGGGTTGCCGCTGCTGGCGCCGATGTCCGAAGTCGCCGGGCGTCTGGCGCCGCAGGTCGGCGCCTGGTCGCTGCAAAAGGCCAATGGCGGACGCGGCGTGCTGATGGGGGGCGTGCCGGGTGTGCTGCCCGCCAGGGTCGCGGTGATCGGCGGCGGGGTGGTGGGCACCCACGCGGCAAAGATCGCCGTCGGCATGGGCGCCGATGTGACGGTCTTCGACCGCTCGCTGCCGCGGCTGCGCTATCTGGATGACGTGTTCGGCGGGGCGTTCAAGACCGCCTATTCCAGTGCTGCCAACATCGCCGAGGCGATCGCCCAGGCCGATATGGTGATCGGCGCCGTGCTGATCCCCGGCGCCGCCGCGCCGAAACTGGTCAGCCGCGCGCAACTGAAGACGATGAAACCGGGTTCGGTGCTGGTCGATGTGGCGATCGATCAGGGCGGGTGTTTCGAGACCTCGCATGCGACGACCCATCAGGACCCGATCTATGAGGTCGACGGCGTTCTGCATTACTGCGTCGCCAACATGCCGGGTGCGGTGGCGCGCACCTCGACGCTGGCGCTGGGCAATGCCACGCTGCCCTTCCTGATGGCGCTGGCCAACAAGGGCTGGAAACGCGCCTGCGCCGAGGACGAGCATCTGCTCAACGGCCTCAACGTCCATGCGGGCAAGCTGACCTATGCCGCCGTCGGCGCCGCGCTGAACCTGCCGGTTATTCCGGCGCGCGAGGCGCTGTCGCTCTGACCTCGGCCTGAAGGGGCCCCCCAAGAAGAGGTTTCGGGGCAAGGTGAAGGGGCAGGCTTTGCCCCCTCATCTGTCCTCAAATATCCTCAGGGGGGTGAGCGCGGCACGCGCGAGGGGGGCAGAATGCCCCCCTTTCCCGCGTCAGCCTGCGAAGCGCGCCACCAGCCGGGCGCGGGCCTCGGGCAGGGGGCGCTGGCCCAGGGCGGGGGCCAGCACCTCGGTCAGGAAATGCCCGGTGGTGCGCAGCCCTTCGGCCATCTGCGCCCGGCTTTCGGGGGCGGTGGCATCGAGCAAGAGCGCGGGCAGGGGCAGGAGCCGGTCCGCCCAGGCCCCCGCCGCCTCGGCGGTGACCGCCCGCCCGGTTCGCGGCGAGACATAGGCCAGCCCGTCCACCTCGCCCGTGACCGCGCAGGCGCCCAGATCGAGGCCAAAGCCAGCGTCCTCCAGCAGCACCTTTTCCCACAGCAGATAGACCCCGAACCAGGCCTCGCCCGCCGCCAGACGGTCGAGCAGGGCCAGCGTGATGGCGTAGAGCCGCGGATGCGGGTCATGGTCGGGCAGGGCAAAGACCGTCAGGGCGCAGACGGCGTTCAGGGCCGCGAGGGGTTCAGCGTCTTGCAGGATCGTCCCCGCCCGCGCGCGCAGGGGTTCGACCGTGAAATGCCCCAGCTGGTCATCGAGCCGCGCGCGCCAGTCCAGCCGCAGCGAATTGCCCGGTTGCAGGACGGGCGCCATGCGCCGACCGGTCCCGCCCCGAACCAGGCCGCGCCGCAGGCCGTGCTGCGCCGTCAACACCTCGAGGATGGCCGAGGTTTCGCCATGCGGTCGACTGGTCAGCAGGATGGCATCGTCGGACCAGTCCACCGCCGCCCTGTCAGTTGTGCCAGGCTTCGGTCGTCCAGGTCACGGCCACGCCATCCCCGCCGACATAGGCCATGCGCCCGGTGCCGTCGGGCCGCAGGGTGACAACGTTGCCCGCCGAGTCCGCATAACGCCAGCCATCGCCGAGGGCCTCAAGGGGGTGAAGAAAACGCTCCACCTCGACCACGCACAGGCCGCTGGCGGCCTGCGGGCAGGCGCGGATCACGCCGCCGGCCGGGGGTTCATCGGCGCCGGTGGCAAACCGGACCAACAGCAGGAAACCGGGCGCGACCTGACGGGTAACCTCGGGCACGGGTTGAGAGGATTGCAGGCAGCCTGCGAGCAGC
>CALEZJ010000517.1 GCA_937927885.1 uncultured Paracoccaceae bacterium
ATCGCCAGGTCGTTGACCGTGGTAGGGGATTTGCGGGTGTCGATCGGGCCGCCCTCGGCCTCACGCGTGCCGGTGCCGGCGTAGATATCGAACATCCGCCCGCCCAGCGACAGGAACCCGCCTGTGGCCGCCATCGGCACGCCGGTGATCTCGGACATGAAGTCGACCAGCGCGTCGGGGTCGGCCAACGGCACTTCCTGCAGATCCGGGCCCATCAGTACCCGCACGCCCATGCGGATCCCGATGTCGCCCGGCCCCGTGGTGCTGGCGGCAAAGGCGCGCGACAGGGCGGTGTCCGTATCGTCGGTCACCTCGGCGCCTGCGACCACGCCAAAGCGCAGGCCGAACCGTTCGACCTCGGTCCAGGTCAGCGGGGCGGGCTGGGTGGCGGCGGGCGTGTCCTGAGCGGCAAGCGGTGCGGGCAGGGCAAGGGCGAGGGACAGCGCAATCAGGGCGGTCGAGCCGCGCAGGCGAAGGGCATGCATGAAAGGGCCTCATGGTCGGAATGCAGCTTCACGATAGCACCGTTCCCCGACATTCAAAGCGACAAACCGGTGACACCCTTGCAACACCGGGTTTGTCGGCATAAACGAGCGCGTCGCCCGGGAGGGTGGCCAAGTGTCCGACCACCTTGTCAAAACGGATGACCCCATGTCCCGTCTGTATCTTCCTGGCATTCTTGCCATGGCCGCGATTGTCGTGGCCTCGAACTTTCTTGTGCAGATCCTGCTCGGCCAGTGGCTGACCTGGGGTGCGCTGACCTATCCGTTGGCCTTTCTGGTCACCGATGTGATGAACCGGGTCTATGGGCCGCACGCCGCGCGGCGTGTCGTCTGGGCCGGGTTCGCCGTCGGCGTCGGCTGCTCGCTGATCGGCACGCAGGTGATGCTGTCGGGTGATGGCTATTCCTATCCGGCGGTCACGCTGCGGGTGGCGCTGGGCTCGGGCCTCGCGTTCCTGACGGCACAGATGCTGGACGTGGCGATTTTTGACCGCCTGCGGGAGGGTGCCTGGTGGCGCGCGCCGCTGGCCTCGACACTGGTGGGATCGTCGGTCGACACGGCGATTTTCTTCACCCTGGCGTTTTCCGCCTCGCTGGTGTGGCTGGAGCCCGGCAATGACGTGGCCTGGGCGGGCGAGGTCCTGCCGCTGCTGGCCTTTGGCCCCGAGGTGCCGCTGTGGGTGTCTTTGGCGTTTGCCGATTGGCTGGTCAAACTGGGCCTCGCGCCGCTCGCCTTGGCGCCGTTTCGCGTAATCGTGCGCAGAATGACCCAACCTGTCGGCTGAAAGGCTTTGACAAACACCAGATATGTGCCACGATCCCCTTACGGTGAAACCCAGCGAAAGGAGGTGGTCCAGTGTCGAGAGTGATATTGGAGAGAGGTGTCGGGACAGTCAGGGGGGATACTTGCTGACGGCAGCCCTCGGCTGTTCACCCCTTGATTGGGCCGGACTCTAACCGGCTCCATCTCCTCAAGCTCGTGAGGGCCGCTCGCTAGCCGGGCGGCCCTTTCGCATCGGACCTGAAACCCATGCTGCATGTGACCGATTCCATTGCCCTTCACGATTGGGAACTGATCGAGACCTTTTCGCGCTCGTCCGGGCCGGGGGGGCAGAATGTCAACAAGGTCTCGACCGCGGTTGAACTGCGGTTCGAGGCCGAACGCTCGCCGTCGTTGTCCCCGGCGGTCAAGGCCCGGCTGAAACGGCTGGCCGGTCGGCGATGGACACTGGAGGGCGCGCTGGTGCTGCGGGTCGAGGACACGCGCAGCCAGGCCCGCAACCGCGAGATCGCGCGCGAAAGGCTGGTCGAGCTGATCCGCGCCGCGACCGAGGTTCCGCGCCGCCGCATCGCCACCAAGCCGACCTATGGCAGCACCTTGCGAAGGTTGACCGCAAAAAATCGCGCAGGAACGATCAAATCCCTGCGTGGTCGCGTTGACGGGGACGAGGTTTGACCCCACCCTGTGGATAATTCCAACCAGACCGTACCATCGGCAGAGACGCGTATCGGCAGAGACGGGCATCGTCAGAGACGGGCAGACCAAAGGGCAGGCAGCATGAAACATTCGGCATTCTCGACGATCCGGGATTTTCTGGAGCCGATGGTGAAGCGGCCGGACCATTTGCAGGTGGCGGCGCTGTGCCTGCGCAACGCGCCGGGCGGGCCCGAGGTGCTCCTTGTCTCCAGCCTGACATCACGACGCTGGATCCTGCCAAAGGGTTGGCCGATGGACGGACGCTCGCTGGCCGAGGCCGCCTTGCAGGAGGCCTGGGAGGAAGCGGGCGTGCATGGCACGGTCGATCCCGTGCCGATGGGAAGTTTCGGCTATCGCAAGATGATGATGCAGGGCCTGCCGGTTGCCTGCCAGTGCCAGGTGTTCCGCGTCGAGGTCACCGGCCTGTCCGAATCCTTTCCGGAAAAGTCCCGTCGCAGACGCCGCTGGCTGCCCCCGCGCGAGGCGGCGGACCTGGTCGAGGAACCCGGGCTGAAGGCGCTTTTGTCCGCGCTGTAACGGTTCCGGCCCGTCATGGATTGTGAAGCGGCGACCAATCGGATAGTCGCCTTGTAACGGTTTCATGACAGCGACAGGCCCGTAATGAGTGCACCTGCCGACCCCAGCGCCAAGGGGATCAAGACCCTCGACAAGGACCTTGGCCGCTTCACCCTGCTTGAACAGGCGACCGCCTTTACCAGCCGCCCTCTGGTGGGCCCCGGCATCGCGCTGGTGTTCATCGTCCTGGCCGGGCTGGCGGCGGCGACGGTGATGGGCGCCAGCCCCGGCACCTGGGTCGTGGTCGCGGCGGCGGCGATCGGCGCCTATATGGCGGTCAACATCGGCGCCAATGATGTCGCCAACAACATGGGCCCTGCCGTGGGCGCCAATGCGGTGACGCTGGGCGGCGCGCTGATCATCGCGGCGATCTGCGAGACCGCGGGCGCGCTCTTGGCCGGCGGCGAGGTGGTCAGCACGGTGTCACGCGGCATCGTGGCCCCCGAATCGGTGGCCGAGCCGCAGATCTTTGTCTGGGCGATGATGGCGGCCCTGCTGGCCGGGGCGCTGTGGATCAACCTGGCCACCTGGCTGGGCGCGCCGGTTTCGACCACGCATTCCATTGTCGGCGGGGTGATGGGGGCCGGGATTGCGGCGGCGGGGTTCGGCGCGGTCAACTGGGCGGTCATGGGCACCATCGCGGCGAGCTGGGTCATCTCGCCGGTGATGGGCGGGGCGATCGCGGCGCTGTTCCTGGCCATACTGAACAACCGCATTGTCTACCGCGACGACAAGCTGGCAGCGGCGCGCACCTGGGTACCGGTGCTGATC
Organism: uncultured Paracoccaceae bacterium; assembly: GCA_937927885.1. Taxonomy (GTDB): domain Bacteria; phylum Pseudomonadota; class Alphaproteobacteria; order Rhodobacterales; family Rhodobacteraceae; genus Pararhodobacter. Next base: position 3,327 of record CALEZJ010000517.1, read on the forward strand.
GGCGTGATGGGCGGGGTGTTCGCGACCTATATGGCGCTGAAGGGGTTGAAGGCGCTGTTCAAGCTGGACCTTGGCGGGTCGATCCTGTTCGGCATCGCGGTTGCCGTGCCGCTGACCCTGCTGATGCGCCCGGTGATCCGGCGCCAGTCGCGGGGGCTGGAGAACCGGGTCAAATCCCTGAAACCGCTGTTCTCGATCCCGCTGGTGTTGTCGGCGGCCCTGCTGTCGTTCGCCCATGGGGCGAATGACGTCGCCAACGCGGTCGGACCCCTGGCCGCCATCGTGCATGCGGTGCAGGACGGGGCCTCGGGCGACCGGGTGCAGATCCCCTATTGGGTGATGGTGACCGGAGCGCTGGGCCTGTCGGTGGGGCTGATGCTGTTCGGGCCGAAACTGATCAACATCGTGGGGTCCGAAATCACCCGCCTCAACGCGATGCGCGCCTGGTGCGTGGCGCTGTCGGCGGCCATCGTGGTGATCATCGCCTCGTGGCTGGGCCTGCCGGTGAGTTCCACGCATATCGCGATTGGCGGGATTTTTGGCGTGGGCTTTTATCGCGAGTGGTATCACGAGAAGGTCCTGAAGGAAAACCGCGACCTGTCCTCGCTGCCGGTCGAGGAGCGCACGCGGCGCAAGGTGGTGCGGCGGTCGCATCTGACGACGATCCTGGCGGCCTGGGTCATCACGGTGCCCGCGACGGCGGCGCTGTCGGCGGGGTTGTTCCTGGCCGCGACGATGCTGGCGGGGTTGCGCTAACGGGGGGTGGGGTGAAAC
>CALEZJ010000518.1 GCA_937927885.1 uncultured Paracoccaceae bacterium
ACCTTGTCACCCGCGCGGACAGTCTTGCCGTGCATTTCGAAATCGCGCGTGGCGGTGCGGCGGAAATAGATCGCCGGGGTCGCCCAGCGGATGATCTCGTCGGGGGCGGTGTCCCAGACCTGACCGGACTGCATCTGCGCCAGCAATTCGGGTTGGTGCAGCATCGCATGGATGCCGGCGGCAATGGAATAGCGGGTCGTGTCATTGCCGGCCGCAACCAGCAGGCAAAAGAAGTTTCGAAACTCGGTTTCGGAAATCACCGAGCCATCGGGCCCGGGTTGCAAGATCAGGTGCAGAACCCCGTTGGTGTCGCCCCTCGCGGCCTTGTCGGCCATGAGTTTCTTTGCATAATCATAAAGCTCCGCCCCGGCCGGCGAATTGAACGGCATCAGCCGGTAGGCGTCGGTGGTCATGCGGTCCAGCACATGGTCGGTGAAATCCGGGTCGGTGTTGGCGATCAGCGCATCGCCCTTTTCCACCAGCCAGGGCAAATCTTCATCCGGGGTGCCGATGATGCGGCCCAGCATGCGCATGGGAAGCTGGCGGGCGATCAGGCGGGTGGCGTCAAAGGTGCCGTGATCCAGCGCCTCGTCGAGGATGTCGTGGCACAGTTCACGGATCAGCCCTTCGAACCCCGCCACCACCGGTTTTGAAAACGCCTTGGCCACCTTGACGCGGGTCTGCGAATGCTCGGGCGGGTCGGTTTCCTGGAAGGTGCGCCGCGCCAGATACTCCTCGTAGGTCTGGTCCTCCATGCGGATGCCGCGCGCCGATGACAACAGATCCGGCTGCCGGTTCAGGTCCAGAATGTCGGCGTGCCGCGTTACCGACCAATAGCCCTGCCCGCCCGACCAGTCGCTCCAGTGCAAGGGATCCTCGCGGCGCAGGCGGGCAAAGGTGTTGTGCGGCGTGCCTGCGGCGAAGGTGTCATGCGAGCCAAGATCGGCATGGCCGTCGTCAGTGGGGATCCAGATCGTCATCCGATGCTCGCTTGCAAGTGACTTTTTATATGTATAAATATGAGTTTGAAAAACATGCAAATGGAATTTTCATGCATATCGCATTTCTTGACGCCAACACCGACCGCAGCGCCTTTGCCGCCCGCCACCCGACCGAGGTGCAAAAATTTCGCACGCTGCTGGGGCCGCGCGCCGCCGGGTGGGAGTTTAGCGATTTCACCGTCAACGAAGGGCATTTTCCCGACGCTGTCGCGCGCTTTGACGGGGTGATGATCTCGGGTTCACCGGCGTCGGTGAATGACCCGGACGCCTGGATCGCACGTCTGAAGGACACGATCCGCGCCGCCGTCGCCGCCGAGGTGCCGGTGTTCGGCGCCTGTTTCGGCCATCAGGCGGTGGCCAGCGCATTGGGTGGAGTGGTGGGGCGCAACCCGCAAGGCTGGGTTCTGGGGCGGGTGGAAAGCGCGCCGCACAGCCCCGCCCCCTGGATGGACCCCCTCCCCGCCATGGCCCTGCACGCCGCGCACAATGAACAGGTCACCGCCGCGCCCCCCGGCGCGCGCGTTCTTGGCGGCAATGCCGACGTGCCCAACGGGCATCTGGCCCTTGGCAAGAGCGTGTTCACCACCCAGTATCACCCCGAACTGGATGAGGGGTTCATGCGCGATCTCCTGGGCGAGATGCAGGACAAACTCGCCCCGGACGTTCACCGCAAATCTTTGGAAACGCTGGGTCTTTCCGTTGACGATACGCGAATGGCGGACTGGATCGCCGCGTTCTTCCGGCAGGCACGCTAACCCAGCGCGGCCAGCAGGTCCATCGCGGTAACCTGATCGAACTGCACATGGCGGCGCATCGCCTCTTCGGCGGCCTCGGCGTCGCGCGCGGCGATCAGCCCCGCGATATGCCGGTGATCGCGCGCCGACGCCTCGATCGACCCGGCATAGCGATAGCGCGCGCGGTAATAGGCCATCAGCTTGCGCGCATTGGTCTTGATCATGTCGAGCAGAAAGGGATTGCCCGCCGCCTCGGCGACCGTGGCGTGAAAGCGCAGGTTGAGCTGGTAATAGGCCGCGGGTTCGGCCTCGCCCAGGGTGGCGAAATGCGCCTCGCAGGCCGCGACCGCGGTTTCCAGCGCCAAAGCGCCCTGGGGCGAAAGCCGCCGTGCCGCCAGCCCCGCCGCCTGCCCTTCCAGCTTGGCATGGACCTCGAGGATGGCAAGGAACTCGACCAGAGTCGGCTTGAACACCAGCGCGCCCTTGCGCGGCAGGCGCCGCACAAGGCCGGTGGCCTCGATCTGCATCAGCGCCTCGCGCACCGGGGTGCGAGACACGCCGAATTGCTCGACCAGTGCGGATTCGTCGATCTCGTCGCCGGGATTCAGCCGTCCGGCGTCGATCCAGTCCAGCAAAGTCTGCGCGATCATGTCCGATTGCGAAGGCAATGGCGTCTCCTGCTTTGCCCTATGCATAAACAGGAACACGCCGATTGTGCAAATGAAACCGGAATCAGGCGGGAGCGGTCATCTGCCGACGAATCCAGGGGCTGAGGGCAATCAGCACGATGGCAATGGAGAACAGACACCAGATCGCCGGAACCTCGTTCGGATTGGTGGTCAGTTGCCCCGCCGCGATGGGCCCGGCCAGCGCATGGAACAACACCAGCCGCCAGGCGCCGTACAATAGCGGCAGCAGGAAGGTGACCAGGATATACGACGGAAAGCCCCAACTGAGGCCGAGCGCGGCCTCGACGGGCACCATGAGCCCGTTGAACGGCACGTCCCAGGCCTGATGCCAGTCGCCCGATACGGTGCAAAGCCGCTCGGCACACAGGTTCGAACCCGGCGCGCAACTGCCCGCCCAGTCAAACGGGTAGAGTTGCAGCAGCATCAGGACCGACGAGGCCGCGCAAAGCGAAAAGACCAGCACCTTCATGCCCGCGGCGACCGGCCGCGCGACCAGCGCCATGGCAAAGGCGTTGATGAACAGGGGCTGAAAGACGATATGCAACACGCTGAGCACGGTGACGCTCTGGTTCACCGGCGAGGTGCATTCGTCGATCACCGCATAGCCCGCGACCTGCAGCGCCTCCATCAGGGTGAAATAGCCCAGCGTGACCGGAATCGCCAGCGGGTCCCCCCGCCGCGCTGTCACCACGGTCGCCGCCCCTCCAAGGCCGACCATCGCCGCAGATACCCCCATCGTCCAGCACATCGCGCATCCTCCGTCCCTTGCCCCGGCAGTCAAGCACGCGCGCAGACCGGATGGCAAAGGTTTAGTGCGCCCCGCCGCGGGCCAGCCGGATCACCGGGTTCACCACCCAGGTCACCAATGGGATCAGCGCCAGCCCCAGACCCAGCCCGAAAACCACGACCAGCGCCGCCGTCACCGCCCAGGCAACCGCCCCGGCCAGTTGCGGCAGGGCGAGGGCGGCGGTTTCGGCCTGATGGTGGATCCACTCATAGACCGGGTGCCAGCCCAGATCGTTCAGCCCGTGCAGGACGATGCTGCCGCCGACCCAGATCATCGCCGCAGTGCCGACCAGGGTCAACGTGGTCAGGAATCCCGGCATGACCGACACGATGCCCCGGCCCAGTGCCCTTGCGGCCCCCAGCCGCCCGCGCGCCATCCACAGGCCCAGGTCATCCGCCTTCACGATCAGCGCCACGCCGCCATAGACGGCGGCGGTGATCGCCACCGCGACCAGCGCCAGCACCAGCGCCTGCATCACCACGCCCTGCCCGGGCGGCAGGGCGGCCAGCGAGATGGTCATGATCTCGGCCGACAGGATGAAATCGGTCTTGATCGCCCCCGCGATCTTGGCGGCCTCAAGGTGGCCGGGCTCGCCGACCTCGACCGGCCCCTCGGCCTGAGGGACATGGGGGTGGAGCAGGTGCCAGACCTTTTCCGCCCCCTCGAAGCACAGATAGGCCCCGCCCAGCATCAGCAGCGGCGTGATCGCCCAGGGCGCGAAGGCGCTGAGCACCAGCGCGAGCGGCAGCAGGATCACCAGCTTGTTGCGGATCGATCCGAGCGCGATCTTGCCGACGATGGGCAGTTCGCGGGCCGGCGAGAAACCCTGCACATAGCGCGGTGTCACGGCCGCATCGTCGATCACCGCGCCGGCCGCCTTGGCGCCGGCCTTGGCCGCCTGCCCCGCAATGTCGTCGACCGACGCCGCCGCCACCTTGGCAATCGCCGCCACGTCATCGAGAAGCGCCAGAAGCCCGCTCATGCCCTCAGCCCCGCCGCCTCGGCCGTCAGCGCCACCGCCAGCCGGGTCGCCTGTTCCAGCCGGTCGAAATCGACGGATTCGGGCACATCGCTGGTGCTGTGATACTGCGCCGCATCGACCCCGTTGTCGTAAAGCCCGACGCAAGGATAGCCCTCGGCCTCGAACGCCATATAGTCCGAGCCCCAGATATCCCCGGTCTCGACCGCGATCCGCGTGTGTTCTGCCGCCAACTCGACCGCGCGCAGGCCCCAGCGGCGCGCCTCGGCATCGTTGTCCGGGCGCGCGTTTCCCTGATCGTATTCGACGACCAGGCGGGTTTGCGCATGGGTCGGGTGATGGCCCAACATGTCGAGGTTGATCATCAGCCGGATGCGCCAGCCCTCGCGCGCGGCCTGCCGGGCCAGTGCCGTCGAGCCCGCCTGTTCCTGTTCCTCGCCGCTGAAGGCGACGCAGACCAGTTCGTGCGGCAGGTCGAGCGGGCCCAGGATGCGGCGGATTTCCAGCATCGCGGCGACGCCGGTTGCGTTGTCGTTGGCACCGGGGGCCAGGCGCGCCGGGTCCTCCGAGATCGAATCGACATGCGCGCCCACCAGCACGATGCCGCGCGCCGCGCGCGGATTGCCGCACAGGATGTTGTGGCGCCTCAGGTTGGGCTGCAAGTCATACGGCAGTCGGTGGATGTCCTTGTCCGGCGCGCCCGCCCGGGCAAAGGCGCCCGCCATCCAGTCCTCGACCGCGGGAAAGCCCGCGCCAGGGGACCAGCGGGTGGCAAAGCCTGCGAGGGCGGCCACATCCGCGCGCAGATGCGCCTGCGACACCTGCGAGACAAGCGCCCCCGGCGCGGGGCCGCCCGGGCTGCGCGCCAACGACGGGGCCGCGATCAGCGCCGCCGCACCGCCCGCC
>CALEZJ010000519.1 GCA_937927885.1 uncultured Paracoccaceae bacterium
CACATAAACTTCGACCGCATTGCCCTCGATCAATGTGTCGAACCCGGCCAGAACCTCTTCCAGAGCACCTTTCGGCAGCACACGTCCACGCGCGCCAAGGAGCGCATCGAAAAGCGCCCATTCCCGGCTGGTCAGACGGATTTCCACGCCCCTCTGCCAGACGCGGCCGGCGGCGCGATCCACCTCCAGCCCGGCCAATGCAACACGAGTTTCCGGCAGACCCTGACCCCTGCGGGCATGGGCGCGGATACGCGCCGAGAGCTCACGCAGATCAAAGGGTTTGACCACATAGTCATCCGCTCCGGCATCGAGCCCGGCGATCCGGTCGCTGATCTGGTCGCGAGCGGTGGCTATCAGGACTGGCGTGCGGTCTCCTGCGCGGCGCCGGGCGCGCAACACCTCAAGCCCGGAGCGGTCAGGCAGGCCAAGGTCAAGGATCACGCAGGAGTAGTCCGCGAGGGCCATTGCCTCTTCGGCGGTGGCGGCATCGGGTGCGTGGTCCACGGCGTGACCCTCGGCGCGCAGAAAGCGCAGCACCGATTGGGCAAGCTCGTCCGTGTCCTCGACCAGTAATAAACGCATACGCCATTCTAGCGCGCGTCGGGCAGTACCGCGAGGGGGCATCCGACGCGCCGGGTTGTAAGGCGGGCGCAAGGTTGGGCTGCGAGGGGAGGGTGATAACAAGCCGTGTTTCGTCCGGAGCCACCCGATGACCGACCTCACCTTTGCCGCTCCCCTGCGGCGCCTGACCCAGAGCCGCCCGACAATCGGCCAGACCGCTCTGAACCTGACCGTGACACTGTACCTGTTGGCGGTGCTCAACACCGGATTCCGTCACCGACTGATCGAGATCTTTGGCGATCGACCGCTCTCGTTGGCGCTTTTTCTGGCCGCCATCGCGGGGTTGACCCTGTTCACGCTGGAACTCCTGGGCCCTGGACGCCTTCAACGACCGGTCGCGGCGGTGCTGATCCTGATCGCATCCGGCGCGACGTATTTCGAGCAGGCCTATGGGGTGCTGATCGACCGGGAAATGGTGCGCAACGTCTTCGAGACGACCGCCGCCGAATCGCGCCATCTTGTCACCCTTGGAGCCGTGCGCAGCGTTGCCCTGACCGGGGTGCTGCCCGCGTCCTTGCTATTCTGGCCGCGGGTCAGGCGCGTGCAGCGCTGGCATTTGCTGTGGCGCTGGCCGCTGGGCATTGCCCTGTCCCTCGCGCTGGTGGTCGGGGGCCTCTTTGCCGATTACAAGACCTTTTCCGCCGTGCTGCGCGAACGGCAGGACCTGATGTCATCCTATCAGCCCGGCGCGACCCTGACGGCGGTGGTTCGATACGCCCGGCAACAATGGATGGCCTCGGCGTTGACCTTTCGACCGATCGCCACCGATGCCGCGCCCGGGGCCCGTCTGGCGGCGGCGGACCGGCCCATCCTCTTGGTGCTTTTCGTGGGCGAAACCCTGCGGGCGCAGAACTTTGGTCTGAACGGCTATGCACGCCAGACAACGCCGGGACTCGCCGCGCGAGAGGTAATCAACTTCCCGGACGTTTCCGCGTGCGGGACCTCTACCGCGGTGTCCTTGCCTTGCATGTTCTCGCTTCAGACGCAGGCGACGTATGCGCGCGACCGGTTTCTGGCTCAGGAAAACCTTCTGGATGTTCTGGTTCGCGCCGGGTTTGTCGTGCGCTGGATCGACAACAACACAGGAGACCAGCAAATCGCGGCACGCACGGGCTGGGACCGCGTGGACCCCGCGCTGGATCCGGCTGCCTGTGCAGTGGAATGCACCGATGCCGTGTTCCTGCCCCTTATCGAGCAGAGTTTAGCAAATCTTGAACGGAACACCGTGCTGGTTCTGCACATGATCGGCAGTCACGGGCCGGCGTACCACCTACGCTACCCGCCCGAGCGCGCGGCCTTTACCCCCGACTGTCAGAGCAGCGAATTCGCTCGCTGCACAGTGGACGAGATTGTGAACGCCTATGACAACACAGCTTTGCAAACCGATCATGTCCTTTCGCGCACCATAGACCTGCTCTCGGGGTCGACGCAGGCGCTGACCGCGATGCTGTTCCTGTCGGATCACGGCGAATCGCTGGGCGAGGGGGGGCTGTACCTGCATGCCGCCCCGATGTTCATGGCGCCCGAAACGCAGACCCGCGTACCGATGGTGCTGTGGACGGATACCGACTTTCGCGATGCCATGGATCTGGACGAATCCTGTCTGCGGGCTGCGGCGGCGCGACCGACCAGCCATGACGCCCTGTTTCACATCCTGCTCGGACTACTGGACGTCAGGACCCAAACACGCAATCCTGCCCTTGATCTGGTGGCCGACTGCCACGGGGCAGGGGAGGGATCGTGATGCCGTCAGATGAGCCTGCGTCGCAAAGGGTTGCCCCGGCCCGCAAGGGGCTGATGCACGCGGTGGATGCCACACGCTATTCGCTGGCTGGCGCGCGCCGTCTCTGGGAAGAAACCGCGACACGACTGGAACTGGGCGCGGGTGTGCTGGCGGCGCCCGCGTTCCTGTGGCGTGGGGCCGAGGTCTGGCAATGGCTGCTGGCGCTAGCCCTGCTGGCGCTGGTTCTGGCGTTCGAGGCGCTGAACACTGCGATCGAGGTCCTGACCGACCGCATCTCGCCCGAATGGTCGGCCATGGCCCGGGATGCAAAGGATCTGGGTTCGCTGGCTGTAGGCCTGACTCAGGCGATCGCGGGGGGCTTTGTGCTGGCGGTCCTTGCCGGAGTGCTCTGAGCCCGTTGTTTCAATGCCCCGCGCTGCGCGTGACCAGCTCGGTGCCATAGTCGCTTTGCAGATGGCCGGATTTCAACAGGGTCACCTCGCTGACCTCTTCCAGCCGCCCGCGGCGCAGCACGCCCAGCCGGTCGCACAGGAACGAGACGATCGGCAAGTCATGGGTGACCAGTAGGTACGTCAACCCGCGCGCCTCACGCAGGTCGGCGAGCAGGTTCAGGATTTCCGCCTGCACCGACACATCCAGCGCCGAGGTGGGTTCGTCGAGCAAGAGCACCTCGGGCTCCAGCATCAGCGCGCGGGCGATGGCGACGCGTTGACGTTGTCCACCGGAAAGCTGATGCGGCAAACGGAACCTGAACCGGCGCGACAGGCCCACAGCATCCAGCATCGCCAGAACCCTGGCATCCTGCCCAACGATCCCGTGCACGGCCAGCGGCTCGGACAGCGTGTCATCGACCGAACGGCGCGGATGCAGCGATCCGTAGGGGGCCTGAAACACCATCTGCACCCGGCGCACAAAGGCCCTATCACGCCAGCGGCGCAACGCCTCGCCGCCGATGCGGATGCTGCCTGTCCAGTCCGGCGCCTGTCCGGCGATGGCCTTCAGGATTGTCGACTTACCCGAACCGCTTTCGCCGACCAATGCGAAACTCTCGCCCTGCGCGACGGAAAAGCTGACGCCATGCACCACCGGCGTACCGCCAAAGGCGACGGTGAGGTTTTCAATCTCGATCATGTGCGCGCTCCGACTTTGGCACCGATGGCGGCGCGGTCCAGCACTGGCAACCGCCTGCGCGTCTCGCTCAGTTGCGGCACCGAGGCCAAGAGGCCCCTCGTATAGGGATGCGTCGCCTCGTGCAGGCGCCCGGCGGCGCATTCCTCGACCACCTTGCCCGCGTACATCACCAGAATTCGGTCGCACCACCGCGCGACCATGTCGAGATCATGCGAGATCAGGATCAACCCCATCCCCCGCCTGCGCACCAGATCGTCGAGGATTTCCAGCACCGTTGCGCGCACCGACACATCCAGGGCCGAGGTCGGCTCGTCGGCGATCATCAGGTCGGGTTCCAGCACAACCATCACGGCGATCATCACCCGCTGGCCCATCCCGCCTGATACCTCATGCGGGTACAGGCGATAGGCGCGCTCGGGGTCGTCGATGCGAACGGCGGCCAGCACATCC
>CALEZJ010000520.1 GCA_937927885.1 uncultured Paracoccaceae bacterium
CCGTGTGGTGATGGTGAAAACGTTGCGCAATGATCGCCCGGCGCGGTATCGGGCTGGTGCCCGAGGGGCGTCAGATCTTTCCCAACCTGACCGTCCACGAGAATCTGGTGGCGACTGCCGCCAACCGGCTGGGACAGGCGCGGCCCTGGACGCTGGAACGGGTGCACGAGCTGTTTCCGCGGCTGGGCACCCGGCGCAACCAGATGGCCAACACCCTGTCGGGTGGCGAGGCGCAGATGCTGGCGGTCGGCCGGGCGCTGATGACCAACCCGCGGCTCCTGATCCTCGACGAGGCGACCGAGGGTCTGGCCCCGACGATCCGCTCTGAAATCTGGGCGGTGATCGGCCATCTGCGCGCCGAAGGGCAGGCCATCCTGATCATCGACAAGAACCTGAACGTTCTCAAACGCCTGGCCAATCGGCACTATATCATCGAAAAGGGATGCACCGTCTGGGTCGGCGATTCACAGGCCCTCGAACGCGACCGGGAGCGTGTGATGGCCGCGATCGGGGTCTAGCGGTGACCGGTGCATCCCCTGACCCCGCGCGCGAGGCAGACTGGCCGCGCGACCGGCTGGACCGCGACTACCGCGCCCGCGATTGCGTGACGCCGGAGGCATTCGAGCGGATCATCGGTGCCTACCGGGCGTTGTCGGCCGATGCGGTCCACAGGGTCGCCAGCGTCCGGGGCCTGCGCTATGACGCGGACAGCGACGAACTTCTGGATCTGTGGGGTGTTGGCGGGGCGGCTCTCAAACCGGCAGTCCTGTGCATTCACGGCGGCTTCTGGCGGGCCTTGTCGCGCGCCGACACTGCCTTCATGGCCCCCGCTCTGGCCCGCAACGGCATCGTGACCATCGTGCCCGATTACACGCTGGCCCCGGCCGCGTCGCTGAGCGAGATCGTGCGCCAGATGCGCGCGGCGCTGGCGTTCGTGTGGCACCGGGCCGAGGACTTCGGCATCGACCGCAGGCGCATTCTGGTCACCGGATCGTCGGCGGGCGGGCATCTGGCGGCGTGCCTCGTCTCGCCCGGCTGGCAGGCCGGTTTCGGATTGCCCCCGCAGCCCGTCCATGCTGCGATGCCGATTTCAGGCTTGTTCGATCTGGCACCCATCGCGGCCTGCCATGTGCAGGAATGGATGAACCTCAGCGCCGCCGAGGTCGAGGCGCTCAGCCCCTTGCGCGCGCCCCCGGCGCCCCAGCCGCGCATGGTCGTTGCCGTCGCCGAGACCGAGACCCCGGGTTTTCACCGCCAGAGCGCCGCCTATGCGCACCGGCTGGGCGTTCCTCTGCTCTCGGTGTCCGGTCGCAACCACTTCGACATCTTCCTCGATCTCGCCGATCCCGACAGCCAGATGTTTCGCATGCTTTGCGCGCTGCTCGAGTGATCAGCGCGGGAC
>CALEZJ010000521.1 GCA_937927885.1 uncultured Paracoccaceae bacterium
GGGGTCGTTGCCGGTCACCCCGGCCAACACGATCATCCCGGAAGGAGTCAAAGGCAGCTCAGGCAGCGGCGAGTTCAGGATATCCCATTCCAGCGCAGGAACCGATGCCATAAGGCGGGCTCGGGGGCGATGCTGCCAGATGCCCGGTGCAGCATCGCTGGGCCAAACCCGGATCAGCGCGCGCCCGACGAGACCAGTCGTGCCCAGAACCAGGGGTCCACAAGGACGTTGCGGCATGGCCATCGGAGGCGGGGTCACCTGGCGGAAAAACGGTTAGACACTGGGCCTCAGCCCAGGTGCCGGGCGAGGAATCCGGCCGTTCGCTGGTGGGCGAGGGCCGCAGCCTCTGCCACATACGAGGGGCGGACTTCGTTGGCAAAGGCATGGCCTGCCGGATACAGGTGCATCTCGAACCCTGGCAGAGCCTCTCTCGCGGCGGCGAGCACCTCGGCGGGGGTGTGGTCATCGGTCAGGCCGAAATGCCCCAGGACCGGGGCGCGCAAGGGCCGGTCCAGATAGCCCTGCAACCTGGTCCCATAAAAGGAAATCGCGCAGGCGATGTCGAGCACCTGTGCCGCTCGCACCGCCAGTCCGCCTCCCCAGCAGAACCCCATCACCGCAACCTTGCCGCCCCGCTCCGCCAGCGCAGCGACTGCGGCGGCCGTATCCAGCACGGCCGATTCGATCGGAGTCGCCAGCATCAGGTCACGCCCTAGGGGCGCCTGATCAAATGGGATCACTGCCCCCCGTCGCTGGCGGTCGAACAAGGCGGGGATCGCAACGTCATAGCCTTGTTGGGCGTAGCGGTTTGCAACGCCCTTCAACTGGTCCGTAACCCCGAATATTTCCTGAAGGATCACCAATCCGCCCCTGCGCGGGGTCACGGCGGGTTCCATCCAGCAGTCAAGGGTATGGCCATCGCTGGCGGTAAGGGTCTGAAACATTGCGGGTCCCTCGGCACGGCTCCCTAGCCCGCCGTGATCGCGGCGAGCAAGGGAGCGCGCAAGTCATTTTTCCGGGATCAGCCCCTTAGGTGCAAAGCGCAGCACCAGAAGCAGGATGATTCCCATGGTTATCAGTCGCATATGCGCTGCCGAATCAATCAGATGCGCGCGCAGCGGCGAGGTTTCGGCCATGGTCGAAGTAACCATCCCGATCAGCCACAGGCCCATCGGCTCGACCTGCACCCAGAGGAACCAGATCAGGAACCCTCCCAGGACCGCGCCCCAGTTGTTGCCCGAGCCCCCGACGATCACCATCACCCAGATCAGGAAGGTAAAGCGCAGCGGCTGATAGCTGCCCGGCGTCATCAGTCCGTCGAGCGTGACAAGCATCGCTCCGGCCAGCCCGCAGACAGCCGAGCCAAACACGAATACCTGCAGGTGGCGCGCCTTGACGTTCTTGCCCATCGCCTTCGCCGAGGTTTCGTTGTCACGGATGGCACGCATCATGCGCCCCCAGGGCGAATTCCATGCCCGTTCCGACAGCCACATGATGGCGGCAAGCACCACGATGAAGATCAAGGCATAGCTCGCCTTGACGAACAGGGACGACGCCTCGACCGCGCTCAGGCCGAGCCAATCGGCCCAGGCGAGGAAATCCGGATTGGTCTGCAGGTTCACCTCGTAGGGCACCGGACGTGGCAACCCGTTTACGTTGCGCACCCCGCGCGACAGCCAATCCTCGTTCTTCAGGACCGCGATGATCACCTCGGCGATACCCAGCGTGGCAATGGCCAGATAATCCGAGCGCAGGCCCAGGCTGATCTTGCCGATCACCCAGGCAACCCCGGCAGCGATCAGCATCGCGACGACCCAGCTGAAAAGGACCGGCAGACCGGCACCGCCCAGGTAGCCCGCTACGGCAGTGTTCGTGCCCTCGATTGCATCAACTGCCGGATCCAAAACCGCGCGATAGGCAAAAAAACCGCCAACGGCGATAACCGCCAGCAGCGCCTTGCGCGGCAGGCCGGGGGCCATGCGCTTCCAGATCTGCACGATGGCTATGATCGCCGCCAGGGCAATGGCCAGCGCCGCAGCCACGCCCAGACCGCCAGCTGCCCAGGCATCGTGGACCGGTGGCATCGAGGTCAGCACCACGGCGAGCCCGCCCAAGGCAGCAAAGCCCATGGTGCCCACCGAAAAGAGGCCCGCATAGCCCCATTGGATATTCACCCCAAGCGCCATGATGGCTGAGATGAGGCACATGTTCAGCATGCCCATCGCCACCGATGGGCTTTGCAGAAAGCCCACCAGCACCAGCAGCGCCCCCATAATGGCGAACATGGAAACCGAGCGTGCGTTCATAGTGTTTGCCCCCTGAAAAGCCCGGTCGGGCGCACCAGCAGCACGATCACCAGCAACACGAAGGAGACCGCGAATTTATAGTCGGTGGACAGAAGCTGCACCAGTCCCGAGGGCGCCATGCCATCGGGCAGCAGGTATTCGAGGAACTTGCGGTAGGCATACGTCACGCCGACTTCACTGAAGGCGATGACGAAAGCTCCGGCCACCGCCCCCAGGGGGTTGCCCATCCCGCCCAGGATCGCCGCCGCGAACATCGGAAGTAAAAGCTGGAAATAGGTGAAGGCCTTGAAGCTCTTGTCGAGGCCATAGAGCGTTCCGGCAATGGTGATCAGCGCCGCGACGATAATCCAGGTGACGAAGACCACACGTTCGGGGTTGATGCCCGAGAGCAGCGCCAGATCCTCGTTGTCGGAAAACGCCCGCATGGATTTGCCGGTGCGGGTGCGGTTGAGGAACCAGAACAGTACCGCCACCACAATCCCGGTCACCACAACCGTGATGACCTGACTCACGCGTAGGCCCATCCCCTCGGCGAGGCCAGTGAAGTCGCGGAACTCTCGCACCGTGAACAGGAATCGTGCGCCGTCGGCAAAGTTCTGGTCATTCGGCCCGATGATGAACCGTACCAGGCCGTTGACGACGAACATCACCCCCAGCGACGCCATGACGATGACGATAGGCTTGGCCTTGACCCTGCGATAGAACCGATAGACCGAGCGATCCGCCACCAGGAGCACTGCCGCCGAGGCCGCAATCCCAACCGGCAGCGCCAGGAGGGCGGTCGGAAGCGGCCCCAGCGAGACGCCCGCGCCCTGCAAACCCCAGGTGGTCAGGATGACCGCTCCGGTGCCGAAGGCCATCACATCGCCATGCGCGAAATGCGAAAACCGCAGGATCGCGTAGATCATCGTGATCCCCAGCGCCCCCAGCGCCAGTTGGCTGCCATAGGAAATCGCCGGAACCAGCACGAAATTGGCCAGAAGAACCAGAGCGTTCAGTATATCCATGCCTCAGCCCCCCAGGAAGGAACGGCGGACCTCGGGATCGGCCAGCAGAGCGGCCCCGGTGTCTGTGAAACGGTTGGCGCCCTGAACCAGCACATAGCCCTTGTCGGCGATCGCCAGCGCCTGACGCGCATTCTGTTCGACCATCAGAATGGAAATCCCGGTGCGGGCAATTTCGATGATGCGGTCGAAAAGTTCGTCCATGACGATGGGAGAAACCCCCGCTGTAGGCTCGTCCAGCATCAGGACCGACGGCTTGGTCATCAGCGCGCGGCCCACAGCAACCTGCTGGCGCTGGCCTCCCGACAATTCCCCCGCCGCCTGCCGACGTTTCTGGCGAAGGATCGGAAACAGGTCATAGACCTGCTCCATCGTGTCCCGAAACTCGCCCTCGCGGATGAAAGCCCCCATTTCCAGGTTTTCCTCGACCGTCATGGTGGGAAAGATGTTGTGGGTCTGGGGCACAAACCCCATGCCCTTTGCCACCCGCGCCTGCGGGCTGAGCGTGGTGATATCCTCACCATTCAGCCGCACTTGACCCTGGCGCAGCTTGAGCATGCCGAAGACAGCCTTCATCGCGGTCGATTTTCCCGCGCCATTCGGGCCGACGATCACGGCGATTTCGCCCTTTTCGACCGCAATGGTGCAGGAATGCAGAATGTCGGCGCCGCCGTATCCGCCGGTCATCGCCTCGCCTATCAGGAAGGGTTCAGACATGACCCACCTCCGCCACCACCTTGTTCTTCAATCCAGTGCCCAGATAGGCCTCGATCACCTGCTCGTTGGCCTTGATCTCGGCCAGCGTGCCCTCGGCCAGAACCTTGCCCTCGGCCATGCAGATCACCGGGTCACAGATGCGACCGATGAAATCCATGTCATGCTCGATGACGACAAAGGTATAGCCGCGCTCCTTGTTCAGGCGCACGATGGCATCCGCGATGGTGTTCAACAGCGTGCGGTTCACGCCCGCGCCCACCTCGTCCAGAAAGACCACCTTGGCGTCAGTCATCATGGTGCGGCCAAGTTCCAGGAGTTTCTTCTGCCCGCCCGAAATCTGCCCTGCCTTCTGGTCGGCAATGTGCGAAATGGTCAGGAACTCCAGAACCTCGTCGGCGCGGCGCCGGATTTCCTCGTCCTCCAGCGCGACCTTGCGGCGCTGGAACCAGGCCGACATCAGCCCCTCGCCTGCCTGGCGGGGCGGAACCATCATCAGGTTCTCGCGGCAGCTCATCGAATGGAACTCGTGCGCGATCTGGAAGGTCCTGAGCAGTCCCTTGTGGAACAGCTCGTGCGGTTCCAGACCGGTGATATCCTGCCCGCCCATGTAGACCTTGCCAGAGGTCGGCTTGTGCACCCCGGCGATAACGTTGAAAAGTGTGGTCTTTCCAGCACCGTTCGGCCCGATCAGCCCGGTGATCGACCCTTCGGCAATGTGGAGAGACGCACCATCGACCGCGTGAAAGCTGCCGAAGTGCTTGTGCAGGTTCTCGACCCGGATCATGCGCAAACCCCTATAAACGAGCAGCCCGGTTTGTCGCCGGGCTGCCCTGTAACTCAGGTCATTTGCGCCGCATCAGCGGAAGCGCACGGTTTCAAAGGCGCCGTTGCGCACTTCCAGTTCGCGGTAGTTGCCCGCCGATTCGCCCGGTCCGATCAGTTCGACCGCCGAGGCGCCGACATAGTCGACGTCGCCACCGGCCGCGATGATCTCCAGCGCGCGACCCAGTTCACCCGGCATGATCGGCTCGCCGGGGGCGTTGGCCACGTCCATGACGTGATCCTTGAACACCGCCGAATCGGCCGAACCGGCCCGCGCCATTGCCAGCAGGATCAGAGCTGCAGCGTCATAGGACTCGGGCGAGAAGGCCGAAGTTCCGTCGAACCCGGCAGCCGCGGCCATCGACTGGTAGATTTCCGTGCCGGGGTTGTCCGCACCGGGAAGCTGTCCATAGGACCCTTCCAGTTCGGCGCCGATATTGTCGATCAGGCTCTGGCCGATCATGCCGTCCACCAGTTCGAAGGTGTCGAAGGCACCCAGATCAAGTGCCGAGCGGATGATCCCGCGACCGCCCTGGTCGACGTACCCGGCAACGACCAGCACTTCGCCGCCCGCAGCGGCCAGTGCAGCAACTTCGGCCGAATAGTCCGCCTTGCCGTCTTCATGCGACGCCACGAGGGTAACGGTACCGCCCGCTGCTTCGAAATTGGTGCGGATCGAATCGGCAAGACCTGCGCCGTAATCGTTGTTGGTATAGGTG
>CALEZJ010000522.1 GCA_937927885.1 uncultured Paracoccaceae bacterium
GCCAGGCGGTGCGGCTCGGCGCCATGGGCGGCGACTGGCGCGAAGCGGAGGCGGTCGCGCTCTGGCTGCTGTGGTCACGCGCGGCGCGTCCGACCGCCCCCGCCGCCCCCCAGATCTGCGAGGAACGCGACCGTGCGACGCTGACCGCGATGCTGGCGGGCGATCCGAACAAACCCGGCGCGCAGGGCGCCGCGCTGGTCCTGCGCCTCGATGAGGGGGAAAGGCTGCTCGGCCAGCACGGGACAACCCGCCTCGCCGCCCTGATCGAGGCGCTTGGCAGACGGCTCGCCACCAGCCTGCGGGTTCAGGACGCCTTCTGCCCGTTGGGAAATGACGGGTTCGCCGTCGCCCTCTTCCCGCAGCGCGGATTGACGCTGGGGGTCGTGCTCGCGGTCTGCCAGCGCATCCAGAGCAATCTGTCGCACCCTGTCGCGCTCGACGGGGTGACGATCTGGCCCAGCCTGTCGATCGGCTTTGCCACCTCGGCCCGGGCGGCGCGGCTGAACGGCCTCGACCTGCTGCAAGCCGCGGAAGCGGCCGCCGAAAAGGCCCTGCGCGCGGGCCCCGGCAGCGTCACCAGCTATTCGGTGGTCGACTTTCCGTCCAGCCTGACCGGCGACCGCGTGGCCGAACTGACCCGCGCCCTGGAAAGCGGCGAGATCCGCGCCTTTTTCCAGCCGCAGATCCGCACCGACACCGGCCGCGTCAGCGGGCTGGAGGCGCTGGCGCGCTGGGTCCATCCCCGGCAAGGGCTGATCTCGCCCGCGGAATTCCTGCCGCAGATCGAGGCCGCCGGACTGTCGACCCGCCTGACCGAATGCATGCTGCGCGATTCGCTGGCCACCCTGGCCGCGCTCGACGCGGGCGATCTGGCGGTGCCCAGCGTGGCGATCAACCTGTCGGCCGCCGACCTGCGCAACCCGCGCCTGGCCGAGCAGATCGCCTGGGAACTGGACAAGCACGACCTGCAACCGGACAGGCTGGTGGTGGAAATCCTGGAAACCGTGGTTGCTGACAGCGATGACGACATCGCCGTGCGCACCATCGCCCGGCTGGCCGGAATGGGCTGCGCCATCGACCTCGACGATTTCGGCACCGGCCACGCCTCGATCGCCAACCTGCGGCGCTTTGCCGTGGGCCGGATCAAGATCGACCGGTCCTTTGTCACCCGCATGCACCTGGAACGCGACCGCCAGCGCATGGTCGCGGCGATCCTGTCGATGGCGGGGGAACTGGGGCTGGACACGCTGGCCGAAGGCGTGGAATGCGCCGAGGAGCAGGTCCTGCTGGCCCAGATGGGCTGCGGCCACCTGCAGGGCTTTGCCATCGCCCGCCCCATGCCGGCCGCCGACTTGCCCGGCTGGCTGCGCCTGCACGAGGCCGCGCTGGCGCAGGGCGAGCCGGAATGCGAGGACCCCGTGGCCGCGCGTCAGGCCCCCGGCGCAATGCCCGGATGACGGGCCGGACAGGGGCCGGTCCAGGGGGCAAGGCGCCGGTTTCCCCCCGTCGACAGCCCCGAAAGGGGGGAATCCGCTTGACCTTTGCAGGCAGGGACTGTTGAACCGGCGCAGCATTGAAACCGCGCCCGGAACCCTTCGATGGACGAGCAAACCAGAAATATGATCCTCGCCTTTGCCCTGAGCCTCGCGGTGATAATGGGCTGGTTCGCGCTGTTCCCGCCACCGACCCCGGCGCCGCAGGCGACCATTCCCGAAGGCGAGTTGCTTCCCCCCGCGGCCACGACCGCCGATGGCACCACCACCGCCGAGCCGCTGGCCCAGACGGTGCGCATCGCCATCGACACGCCGCGGCTGGTGGGCACGATCGCGCTGACCGGCGGGCGGATCGACGATCTGCAACTGCGCAGCTACCGCGAGACCCTGGACGACGATTCCGACCCGGTGCACCTGCTCAACCCGGCCGGAGGCACGCGCCATCCCTATTACGCGGTGTTCGGCTGGAGCCCCTCGGGCAATCTCGACTATTCGCAGGTCCCCGGCCCCGCGACCGCGTGGGAGCAGGTCGGCGCCAACAGCCTGACCCCGGCGACCCCGGTCACCCTGCGCTGGGACAACGGCGCCGGGCTGATCTTCCAGCGGGTCATCTCGGTCGACGCCAATTTCATGTTCTCGATCTCGCAAAGCGTCGAGAACACCACCGACGCCCCGGTCACCCTGCGCCCCTACAGCATTCTGGCGCAACATGGCGTGCCGACCGATATTCAGGGCTACTATATCTCGCATGAGGGGCTGGTCCAGCAAACCGACGGCACCCTGCTGGAAACCAGTTATGACAACATGACCGAATTCTCGGTCAGCCCGACCGAGCGCACGCCGACCTCGGAAACGCTTGCCGCGCGCAGCGGTTGGGTCGGCTTCACCTCGAAATATTTCATGGCGGCGCTGGTCGCCACCCCGGGCCAGCCCGTGACCTCGGTCGCGCAATATGTGCCCGGCGCCGACATCTATCAGGCCAGCCTGCGCCAGGAGGCGATCACCGTCGCCGCCGGCGCCAGCGCCAGCGCGCAATCCATGCTGTTCACCGGCGCCAAGGAATACGCGACCCTCAGCGCCTACCAGAACGACCTCGGGATCGAACGGTTCGTCGACGCCATCGACTGGGGCTGGTTCTTTTTCCTGACCAAGCCGATCTTCCTGCTGCTCAACTTCTTCAACAGCGTCATCGGCAACATGGGCTGGGCGATCCTGGCGCTGACCCTGACGCTGAAGGCGGTTCTGCTGCCGCTGGCGTGGAAATCCTATGTCTCGATGGCGCGGATGAAGGAACTCCAGCCCGAGATGATGGCGATCAAGGAGCGCGCAGGCGAGGATCGCCAGAAATTGCAACAGGAGATGATGGCGCTGTATCGGGACCGCAAGGTGAACCCGGCGGCGGGTTGCCTGCCGATCCTGCTGCAGATCCCGATCTTCTTCTCGCTCTACAAGGTGATCT
>CALEZJ010000523.1 GCA_937927885.1 uncultured Paracoccaceae bacterium
CCAATCCGGCCTGATCGCCCCCTGGCACGCCAACTTTGCCGTTCATGAGGAGAGCGCCGATGTCTGATCTGCTCCTTCGGGATGTTGTCAAGTCCTATGGCGGGGTCACCGTGCTGCAGGGCATCAATCTGCAGATCAAGACGGGCGAACTGATCGTGTTCGTTGGTCCATCGGGCTGCGGCAAGTCCACCCTTTTGCGAATGATCGCGGGGCTGGAAACCATTTCGGGCGGAACCCTGTCGATCGATGGCGTGGTGATGAACGACGTTCCACCCGCACAGCGCGGCATTGCGATGGTGTTCCAGACCTACGCTCTCTATCCGCACATGACCGTTCGTGACAACATGGCCTTTGCGCTGAAGATCGCGGGCAAATCCCGGGCCGAGATCGACACTGCGGTCAATGAGGCTGCGGAAAAACTGCAACTGACGCCCTATCTGGACCGGTTGCCAAAGGCTTTGTCGGGGGGCCAGCGCCAACGCGTCGCCATCGGCCGCGCCATCGTGCGCGACCCAAAGGTCTATCTGTTCGACGAGCCGCTCTCGAACCTTGACGCCGCTTTGCGTGTGGCGACGCGGATCGAGATTGCTCGACTCAAGGAACAGATGCCGGATTCGACCATGATTTATGTGACGCATGACCAGGTCGAGGCGATGACGCTGGCCAGCCGTATCGTGGTTCTGGCCAACAAGGGCATCGCGCAGGTCGGCACGCCCTTGGAGCTTTATGAACGGCCCAACAGCGAGTTCGTCGCGCAATTCATCGGTTCGCCGCAGATGAACCTGATGGCGGGCGAGATTGTCGGGACTGGTGCGCAGACCCGGCTGCGACTGGCGCAGGGGGGAGGGACGATCCTGTCCGACTATCCCTCACGGCCAGAGGACATGGGGCTGAGCGTGCGTGTTGGCATCCGTCCCGAGGCGTTGCAGATCACCGAGGCCGCGGACCACGCCTTTGCAGGCCAGGTGGAGATCACCGAGATGCTGGGTGAGGTCACGTTGCTTTACTTTCAGAAGCCCGCGGGACAGGCCGATCTGGTGATCGCCAAGTTGCAGGGCGTGCATTCCGGGCTGCGCGGGCGTCCTCTCGCCATGACCGCCCCGCCCGAGGCCGTTCATGTCTTTGCCAACGGGGTCTCGCTGCGCTACCGGTGATCCGAAGATGCCGCGAGCAATGTCCCGCGCTGGAAGCTCGGATCCCGCGGCAGGCGACCTACTTCGCCGACGCCAACGTCTTAGCAACCCGCTCACCGGTTGCAGTCAATCCACTTCCACATCAACGCTTTGTCACGAAAGCATTCTTCGGGGACAGCGCGGCGCTTGACCCGCGCGAGGCGTTCGGCAAACGCGACTTGTCTGGATGACGGCAGCAGGTCGAGCGAGGAGATGGGCTTGAGCCGCGACTGGGCGTCAATCCAGGCACTGAGTGCGCGACGATCCTGCTGCACTTCACCGGGAAGCAGGGTCTGGTTACGCAATGCGAGGACACGGGCATAGGCGATCTGCCGTGGCGTCACGGGCAGGGCAAAGGGGGCGTCGTTCATCCCAGTCTCCCGTTCCAAGGTAGCTAATTATGGAACATTAGAAGAACATTCGCAAGAAGGAACTGCATCCTTCCCGCTCGGCGCTTGGCAGGCAATGGTACAGGCTCTATCTAACGCGGGAGCTTTTCCCGATCGCCACGAGGCCCCGATGGACATACTCCGTTCGCATCCCGCCGTTGCGCCGACGTGTCGTCTGGTGTGGGAGGCCGTGGTCGACATCGACGACCGTGTCGATCTGGGCAAGGGTCCCTATGGCGGGCGAGCGATGATTGGCATTCTGGGTGGCGCCTTTGTCGGCGCGCCGGGGTTCGAGGAGTTTCACGGGACAGTGCTGCCAGGTGGCGCCGACCGCCAGTTGATGCGGCCGGACGGAGCCAAGGAACTCGACGCTCTCTATGAAATGCAGGTGCACGACGGCTCGGTGCTGACCATCCGCAACCATGTGGTGATTGACGAAACCGGCCCCGGCCCGCGCTATGCGCTGTCACGCATTCAGGTGACGGCACCGCAGGGCCGCTGGGACTGGCTGAACCGTCGACTGTTCATCGGCACCTTGAACAGCGCGCGTCCAGTGAGGGCCGCGGTCATCATCCGAGGCTGGCTGGCCGAACAACCGGAAGCCTGAGCCCCCGCGCCTGCGCGGCGCGGGGATTTGGTGGGATGCCGTGGCAGAAGGGGGCGATCTGTTGCACCCAGCGCCCGCCGTCGATGCGATCGATGGACACGAGTTCCGGCATCGCATGGTTCGCCTCGAATCGCTGTTCGGAGTAGGTGGTGAAATCCGAATGCCCGGTTGCACGCGCCGCCTCGACAAAGCTGTCTGAGGTCAGGTCCGGGCCCGCCGCGCGCAGCGAATCGAGGAACCAGTTGGTATAGGAGTAAGCATTCGCCGCGTTTTCATCGGGCGCCATGCCATAGGCCGCCTCGAAGGCCGCGATGAATGCCTGGGCCTCAGGGTTCTGTGTGTCGGCACCGTGCAGGTTCCAGCCACCAATCCCGTAAAGCCCCTCGACATCCGCGCCGCCCAGACGGGCCACCACGGTCCCGCGCCCCGGGATCGCGGTCAGAACCTTGACGCTGTCCCATCCCAGTTTCTTGACCTCGGCCATCACGCCAACGGTCTCGCGGATGATGGTGCCCGCAAGGATCAGATCGACGTTCGCAGCCCGCATCCGCGCCACCTGGCTGGAAAAGTCGATCTCGCCTGGGCGATAGGCGGCTTCTTCCGCCACGCTCATCCCCAGTGTGGCCATCGCCGGGGCAACACCGGCGCGGATCAGGTCACCAAAGGGGC
>CALEZJ010000524.1 GCA_937927885.1 uncultured Paracoccaceae bacterium
GCCCTGCACCCCCACCGCGTGCACGAGGCCGAGGGACGCGGGCGCCACGCCTTTGCGCTGTTTCAGGCGCTGCGCCACCCGGGGCCGCTGATCTGGATCCTGCCCGCCCATGCGCCGCACATGCCCATGCTGCGCGGCCTGCCGCAGGGCCTGGGCGCGCGGCTGCACCTGTTGCGCCCGGCGGGCGAGATCGATCTGCTCTGGTGCTTCGAGGAATCCCTGCGCTCCGCCGCGCCTGCGCTGGTGATCGCCGAGCCCGACAAACCGCTGTCGCTGACCGCCGGGCGCCGGTTGCAACTGGCGGCCGAGGCCGGGCGCACGACCGGGCTGGTGCTGACCCGTCTGGACGCGGGCAGCCCGGCGGCGCAGACCCGCTGGCACTGCGAACCGCAGGCGGGGGGTTCTGCGGACTCGACTCTGCATTGCTGGGAGTGTACCAAGAACAAACAGGGAACTTTAGGGCGTTGGGTCTTGAACTGGAATGGCGCGTCGGCTGCTGTCGATATGGTTTGCGCGGCTGGCGAGCGACACGAGCCTGCGCGACAGGCCCCTTGAGGGGCCCTTTGCCCTGACGCATCGCGCGGGCAATGCCGATCATCTGCATTGCCTGAACGCGGCGGCCTCGGCGCGCGGGCTGGTGCGCGGCATGGCGCTGGCCGATGCGCGGGCGCTGTGCCCGGACCTGTCCACCCGGCCCGCCGACCTTGCGCGCGAGGCGGCCGCGCTGGCCAGCCTGCGCCGCTGGGCCGGGCGCTATGCGCCGATGGTGGCCACGGACGGGGCCGACGGGCTGATCGCCGACATCTCGGGCGTGCCGCATCTCTTTGGCGGCGAGGCGGCGCTGCGCGACGACCTGCAGGCCCGGCTGGAACGCGCGGGCTTCGAGGCCGTCAGCGCCATCGCCGGGACCCGGGGCGCAGCGCATGCGCTGGCCCGCCACGGCGGCGGGATCGTGCCGGACGGGCAAGTGCTGGCCGGCATCGGCGACCTGCCGGTGGCGGCGCTGCGCATCGACCATGACACCGCCGGGGCGCTGGCGCTTCTGGGCCTGACCCGCATCGCCGATCTGGCGCCCCTGCCGCGCGCGCCCCTGGCGCGGCGGTTCGGCCCGGGGCTGGTGCTGCGGCTGGATCAGGCGCTGGGGGCGCAGGCCGAACCCGTCGCCGCCGAAACCGAGGCGCCGCGCTTTGGCGTGCGCCTGACCCTGCCCGAGCCGATCGGGCTCCAGGCCGATGTGATGGCAGGGCTGGGCCGCCTGCTCGACCGGCTGTGCGAAACGCTGACCCTGCACCAGCACGGCGCGCGGCGGCTGCGGCTGGACCTGCGCCGGGTCGACCGCGCCGCGGTGCAGGTGGAAATCGGGCTGGCCCGGCCGATGCGCGACCCCGCCCGCATCGCGGCGCTCTTCGCCCGCGCGGTCAGCGAGGTGGACGCGGGCTTTGGCATCGACGCGCTGCGCCTCAGCGCCCCGGTGACCGAACCGCTGCCCCCCGAACAGATTGGCGAACAGATCGGCGGACAGACCGGCAGCGCCCCCCCGCCCCGGCACGACGACGCGCGGGCGGACGCACTGGCCGATCTGCTCTCGTCGCTGGGCAACCGGATCGGCTTTGACCGGGTGCTGCGGCTTTTGCCCGCCGACAGCCTGATCCCGGAACGCAGCTTTCTGCTGGCGCCCGCCGCCTGGTCGCGCCCGGTGGACCAGCCCGCCGCCAGCGGCCCGGCCCGGCCGATCCTGCTCTTTGCCCCCGAGCCGATCAGCGCCTCGCCCGGCGCGCCACCGGCCAGCTTCACCTGGCGGCGGATGCGGTTTTCGACCCTGCGCGCGACCGGGCCCGAAAGGATCGCGCCGGAATGGTGGTTCGACGATCCCGCCTGGCGCAGCGGCCTGCGCGATTACTGGCGCATCGAGACGCAGGAGGGCCCGCGGCTGTGGCTGTTCACCACCCCGCAGGCGCCGGGCGGGGCGGACTGGTATGTGCAGGGGGAATTCGCATGAGCGCCGCCGCACCCTTTCCCAATCCTGGCCCCGACTCTGGCCCGATCCCCTACGCCGAACTCTGCGTCACCTCGAATTTCACCTTCCTGACCGGCGCCTCGCACCCCGAGGAACTGGTGACCCGCGCCGCCGAACTGGGGCTGAGCGCCCTTGCCATCACCGACCGCAATTCGGTGGCCGGCGTGGTGCGCGCCTTTTCCGCGCTGAAGGAACTGACCCGCCTGCGCGCCGAGGCCGAGGCTCAGGCCCGGACCGCGGCCCAGGACGCCCCCGCCATCCGCTCGCAGCGTCAAGACGACCCCTCCAGCCGCCAGATCCGCCAACCCGCGCCGCCCGGCGCCACGATCAGCGCGCCGCTGCCCCGGCTGATCGCGGGCGCGCGGCTGGTGCTGACCGACAGCGCGGTCGACTGGCTGGCCCTGCCCACCGATCTGGCCGCCTGGTCGCGGCTGACCCGGCTTCTGTCGCTGGGCAAACGCCGCGCGACCAAGGGGGAATGCCACCTGCAACGGGCGGATCTGCTGGACTGGGGGCAGGGCATGCTGCTGATCGCCCTGCCCCCCGACCCGCTGGAGGACAGCGCCCCCCCGACCACCCGCGCCGACCTGCTGACCCTCGCGCGGGCCTTTCCCGGCCAGTGTTTCCTGGGCGCCGCGCCGCGCTATGACGGGCGCGATCAGGCCCGGCTGGACCAACTGGCGCGGCTGGCCCAGAACGCCAACCTGCCGATGGTCGCGCTGGGCGATGTGCTGATGCACCGCGCCGCCCGCCGCCCGCTGGCCGATGTGCTGACCTGCCTGCGCCTGGGCTGCACCATCGACAACATCGGCGCGCACCGCCTGCCCAATGGCGAACGGCGGCTGAAATCCGGGGCCGAGATGGCGCGGCTCTTTCACCGCCACCCCGCCGCCATCCGCCGCACGCTCGACATTGCCAATGCCTGCGCCTTCCGGCTGGACGATCTGCGCTATCAATACCCCGACGAATCGCAAGATGGCGAACCGGCGCAGGACCGGCTGGAACGCCTGACGCGCGAGGGGTTGCACTGGCGCTATCCCGACGGGCCGCCGCCGCGCATCACCCACCGCGTCGAAAAGGAACTGACCCTGATCCGCGAGGTCGCCTATGCGCCCTATTTCCTGACCGTGCACGACATCGTGCAATTCGCCCGCTCGCGCGGCATCCTGTGCCAGGGGCGCGGATCGGCGGCGAATTCGGTGGTCTGCTATCTCTTGGGCATCACCGAGGTGCCACCCGAATCCATCACCCTGATCTTTGAACGCTTCATCTCCAAGGAGCGGGGCGAGCCGCCCGACATCGACGTCGATTTCGAACACGAACGCCGCGAGGAGGTGATCCAGTGGATCTATGCCCGCTATGGCCGCGAACGCGCTGGGCTGACCGCGACGGTGATCCATTTTCGCAGCCGCGCGGCGATCCGCGAGGTGGGCAAGGTCATGGGCCTGTCGCAGGACGTGATCGCCCGGCTGGCGGGGCAGATCTGGGGCTGGTCCTCGGCCCCGCCCGGCGCCGACCGGCTGCGCGACGCGGGGCTGGCGCCCGAGGATGCCCGCGTGCAACTGGCGGTGCGGCTGATCGGCGAGATCATGGGCTTTCCGCGCCACCTGTCGCAGCATGTCGGCGGCTTTGTCATCACCCGGGGGCGCCTGGACGAACTCTGCCCGATCGAGAATGCCGCGATGGAGGACCGCACCATCATCGAATGGGACAAGGACGACATCGACGCGCTGGGCCTGCTGAAGGTCGATGTGCTGGCACTGGGGATGCTGACCGCGATCCGCAAGGCCTTTGGCCTGCTGGCCGAACACCGCGGGCTGGCGCTGACGCTGGCCAATGTCCCGCCCGAGGATGCGCGCGTCTATGACATGCTCTGCCGCGCCGATGCGATCGGGGTGTTCCAGGTCGAAAGCCGGGCGCAACTGAACTTCCTGCCCCGGATGCGGCCGCGCAATTTCTACGATCTGGTCTGCGAGGTCGCCATCGTGCGCCCCGGCCCCATTCAGGGCGGCATGGTGCATCCCTTCATCAACCGCCGCATGGGGCGCGAGCGGGTCGAGGACCTCGGCCCCGCGCTGATGGAGGTGCTGGGGCGCACCTATGGCGTGCCGCTGTTTCAGGAACAGGCGATGCAGATCGCCGTGGTGGCGGCGGGTTTCACCCCCGCCGAGGCCGACCGCCTGCGCCGCTCGCTCGCCACCTTCAAGCGCATGGGCACCATCGGCTCGTTCCGCGACCGGTTTGTCTCGGGGATGCTGGCGCGCGGCTATGACGCGGGCTTTGCCCAGCGCTGCTTTGCCCAGATCGAGGGCTTTGGCAGCTACGGCTTTCCCGAAAGCCACGCGGCCAGCTTTGCGCGGCTGGTCTATGTCTCGGCCTGGCTGAAATGCCATCACCCGGCAGTCTTTACCTGCGCGCTGCTGAACAGCCAGCCGATGGGCTTTTACGCCCCCGCGCAACTGGTGCGCGACGCGCGCGACCACGGGATCGAACTGCGGGCGGTCTCGGTCAACCATTCGGCCTGGGATTGCACGCTGGAACCCCGGGCGGATGGCGGGCTGGCGCTGCGGCTGGGGTTTCGCCAGATCAAGGGCCTGCGCGAGGAGGACGCCGCCTGGATCGCCGCCGCGCGCGGCAATGGATATGCCGATGTCGAAAGCCTGTGGCGGCGCGCGGGCGTGCCCCCGGCCACGCTGGAACGGCTGGCCGAATCCGATGCCTTTGCCGCGCTGGGGCTGAACCGGCGCGATGCGCTCTGGGCGGCAAAGGCGCTGGGCGGGCCCGCGCCGCTGCCGCTGTTCGGCGCCGATGGCGAGGGCGGGCAGGAACCCGCCGTCACCCTGCCCGCGATGACCCTGGGTCAGGAGGTGGTCGAGGATTCCCTCGCCCTGCGCCTCTCGCTGCGCGCCCATCCGATGGAGCTTTTGCGCCCCCGCCTGCCCGAAAGCCTGCCGCATGACCGGCTGGCCCAGGCGCAGGGGCCGGTCAGCGTGACCGGTCTGGTCATCACCCGCCAGCGCCCCGGCACCGCCTCGGGCGTGGTGTTCCTGACGCTCGAGGACGAAACCGGCACCGCCAATATCGTGGTGTGGAAACGGGTCTATGCCGCCTTCCGCAAGGCGGTGATCGCCGGGCGGCTGGTGCGGGTGACGGGCCGGATCGAACGCGACGGGCCGGTCGTGCACCTGATCGCCGAGCGGGTCGAGGACCTCTCGCCGCTGCTGGCAACGCTGGGCCGGCCGGTGATGATCGACGCCAGCGACGGGCGCACCGACGAGGCGCGGCGGCCGGTCGGAGTCGATCCCCGCTCGGGGTCCCGCACCGGGTCGCGCTCGAGCGCGCGCCATCCGCGTGAACAGGCAAAGAAACTGTTCCCCAGCCGGGATTTTCACTGAACCCGCGCCGCAAGGCCGCGCTCAGACCCCGCGCGACAGGTCCAGCTTCAGCCGCAGGAACCCCGCCCGCGTCAGCCCCCGCGACACCGGGCGGAACCGCGCGATCTGCGCCAGGTGGCGATGGGCGGCGGGGCCGGTTTCAAAGATCACCGTGGTGCCGGGCAGGGCGGCAAAGCGCAGGCTGCCCCCCGGCGCGGGCGCGCGCACGGCGCCGAGAATCCCCGCGCTGGCGACATGCTGGCGCAGGATGTCGCGCGTCACCCGCTCGTCGGACAGCACGATGTTGGTCGTCCGCGCCCCGGCGAACTGCCCCGCGCCGCCGGCCCGATAGCTGTTGGTGCACAGGATGAACCGCGCCTCGGGGTCCAGGGGCTGCCCCGCCAGCCGGGCCGACACGACGCGGTGCGCCTCGGGATCGACCAGCACCCCGCCCGTGTCATAGCGCGCCGGTTGCGACAGGTCATAGACCACGTCCAGAGGGTCGATCACCTCGAAATTGTAGCCCGGAACCTCGGGGTTGCGCAGCAACGTGCCGGTGCTGCCGGGCCGGATCCGGTTGAAGGCCGCGGCCGAGCGTTCAAGCCATTCCAGCACCTCGGCCCCGGTGCCCGCAACCGCCGCCGTCAGCGCGGCCAGCGCC
>CALEZJ010000525.1 GCA_937927885.1 uncultured Paracoccaceae bacterium
CGGTGGCATCGGACGACTTCTTCCCCTTCCCGGATGGCTTGATGGAGGCTGCAGCGGCGGGCGCCACCTGCGTCATTCAGCCCGGCGGCTCGATGCGCGACGACGAGGTGATCGCGGCGGCTGATGCGGCGGGCCTCGCCATGGTCTTTACCGGCATGCGCCATTTCCGGCACTGAGATGCGCGCGCTCTATTGGTCCGCAATACTGACTTTCGCCGCCGACCAGGCGCTGAAATGGGCCGTGGTCGTGGGGATGAACCTGCGCGAGATCGGCCAGATCGCGGTCTGGCCGCCCTACCTCATGTTGACCATGGCCTGGAACCGGGGGGTCAACTTCGGTCTCTTCGCCGCCGATTCGATGTGGTTGCGGGTGGCGCTGGTGGTGCTGCCTGTTCTGGTCTCGGCCTGGGTGTGGCATTGGGTTCGCGGTTTGGGCGGCGGGCTGGCGCTGGGCCTGGCAGCGGGGCTCTTGATCGGGGGCGCACTGGGCAATGCCGTCGACCGCGTGGTCTGGGGTGCAGTCGCCGACTTCCTCAACGTGTCGTGCTGCGGCTGGGTGAATCCCTGGGCCTTCAACGTGGCCGATATCGCGATCTTCGTCGGCGCCTTCGGGCTCATCCTGGCCACGCCCGGCAAAAGGCCGCGTGACGATGGGTCGAAGCTGGGCTAAAAGAAGGCGGCACCCCTGATGATGCGGAACGACATGAGCCTTCTTCGCCTTGCTGCCCTTGCTGGGCTTAGCCTGCTGACCTTCGCCGGGTGCTCGCGCAATTCCGAGGTGCCACGGCTGATGAATATCGCCGCCTCGCAGCGCAGTCCTGACGAATTCTCGGTGCTGCCCACCGCGCCGCTGCAGGCGCCTCCCGACTATGCCGCGCTGCCGGTGCCAACGCCGGGCGGATCGAATCTTGTCGATCCCGACGCGCGCGCCGAGGCGGCGACGGCGCTGGGCGGGCGGATCAGCGCGGTGCGCACCCCTGGCATCCCGGCCGCCGATGCGGGGCTGGTGCAGTACGCAGGCCGCACCGGCATTTCAGAGGACATCCGTGCCACCTTGGCGACCGAGGACGAAAACGTCCGCCGCCGCGGTCGCGGTCGCCCGCTGGAGCGGCTTTTCAACACGAACATGTACAGCCGCGCCTATCAGGATCAGGTTCTTGATCCGCAAGAGGAATTGCTGCGCTGGCGCCGTGCAGGCGCACGCACCCCTGCGGCCCCTCCGCCTGAACGCTGAGCGCCCTGGCCATTGCGCCGTGACAGCGCAGGCTGCGCTACCTTGTCCCGGGGCTTCACAAACACGCCATATCGGTTGCGCCGGATCGACATGAAGGTAATTGTGCGGGGACCCCTGTGCGGAGCCCCCCTATGTTCGCCTTCCGGCGCCTGACCGTCGTCCTAGCATTTCTGATCGCCCTCCCCGGAATCGCCCCGGCGCAAGAGGTGTTTTCCCTCGAGAACGGCCTGCAGGTCGTTGTGATCGAGGATCATCGCGCGCCGGTTGCGGTCAGCATGATCTGGTACCGTGTTGGCGGCGCCGATGACCCCGCCGGGCAATCCGGCATCGCGCATTACCTGGAACATCTCATGTTCAAGGCAACCGAAACGCTGGAGGCAGGCGAGTTCGACCGCATCGTCGAGGCCAATGGCGGCCAGCACAATGCCTTCACCAGTTGGGATTACACCGCCTATCACCAGCGCGTTGCCGCCGACCGGCTGGAGCAGATGCTGGCGATGGAGGCCGACCGGATGGTCAACCTGCGTCTGGACCTGTCGGATTGGCTGCCCGAACGCGAGGTGATCCTGCGCGAGCGCGGACAGACGCTGGAATCGAACCCCGACCGGGTCTTTGGCGAACAGATGCGCGCGGCGCTTTTCCAGAACCATCCCTACGGGCGCCCGATCATCGGCTGGCGCCATGAGATCGAGCAATTGACGGGCGATATCGCCACGGCCTTTTATCGGGTCCATTACGCGCCCAACAATGCGATTCTGGTGGTCGCCGGTGACGTCGACCCCGCCGAGGTGCGTGCGATGGCCGAGCGTCACTTTGGCCCGATCCCCGCCGCCGACACGCCACCCCGCCTCCGCCCGACCGAGCCCCCCCATTACGCCGAACGTCGCGTGATCATGCGCGACGCCCGGGTCGGGCAACCCTATGTCAACCGCCTCTATCTCGCACCCATCCGCGAAAGCGGCAACCAGCGGCAGGCCGCCGCCTTTCAGGTCCTTGGCGCGATTCTGGGCGGCTCGCAGACCTCGGTTCTGGACCGTCGACTGACCTATGACGAGCGCCTCGCGATCAGCGTCTGGGCGGGCTACAGCGGGCTGGCGGTGGACCATGGCACCTTCACGCTGGGGATCATGCCTGTCGAAGGCGTCAGTCTGCAGGCCGCCGAGGACGCGATGGACCGGGTGCTGGCCGAATTCATCGAAACCGGTGTCGATGCCGCGCAACTGGAGAGGGTCCGCATGCAAATTCGGGCGGAATCGATCTATGAGCGCGATGACACTGCCGCACGGGCGCGCAGCATCGGCGCGGTGATGGCAGTGGGACTCACGCCCGAGGACGAAGCCGACTGGCTGCGCACCCTCGCCGAAATCACCCCCGACGAGATCGTCGAAGCCGCGCGCCTGCTGGATCGGCGCGCCTCGGTCACCGGCTGGCTGATGGGAGAATCGCAATGAATCGCCTTGCACGCGCCGCCACTTTGGCCCTGTCGCTGTGGGCTTTGCCTGCCGGGGCAATCGAA
The DNA here is from genome assembly GCA_937927885.1 of uncultured Paracoccaceae bacterium. GTDB lineage: Bacteria > Pseudomonadota > Alphaproteobacteria > Rhodobacterales > Rhodobacteraceae > Pararhodobacter. The sequence goes on from CALEZJ010000525.1 coordinate 2,750, forward strand.
ATCACCGAGGTCACTTCGCCCATGGGCCATACGGGCTGGCTGGTGCACGAACCCTCGATCCCGTTTGCCTCGATCGAGGTGGTCTTTACCGGCGGCGCATCGCTGGACACACCGATGCAGTCGGGTGCGGTCTCGCTGATGACCTCGCTTCTGACCGAAGGAGCCGGAGATTATGACGCGCAGGGCTTTGCCAGTGCGCTGGAATCGCTGGCCGGCAGCGTCGGTTTCGACGCGCGGCGCGATTCGGTCACCATGACCATCCGCGCGCTCAGCGAGAACCGCGATCAGGTGGTGGATCTGGCTCTGACCGCGCTGACCGAGCCACATTTTGACCAGATCAGTCTGGAAAGGGTGCGCGCGCAAACCGTGGCCTCGCTGCAGCGGGCCGCACGCAACCCCGACACTCTGGCCCAGCGCGCATTTTCACAGGCGGGTCATGCGGGTCACCCCTATGCGCTGGCAGTCGGCGGCACGCCTGATACCGTTGCCGCACTGACCCTTGATGCCATCCTTGATGCGCACCGCGCAGCCTTTAGCCGCGATCTGGTCTACTTCGGCGCGGCCGGCGACATCACGGCTGAGGAATTCGGCGCGCTGATGGACAGGGTGTTGGCCGACCTGCCGACCATGCAGCGCGCCTTACCCGACTATCGGACCTTTGCCGCCGAACCGGGTGTCACGGTGGTCGATTTTGACGGGCCGCAGGCATCGGTGCAATTCGGCCATGCCGGCATTCGCTGGGATGATCCCGATTTCATGGCAGCCTTCGTGCTGAACGAGATATTTGGCGGCGGGGGTTTTGGTTCGCGGCTGATGCGTGAGCTGCGCGAGACGCGGGGGCTGACCTATGGGGTCTATACCGGGCTGAACTCGGGCCGGTTCGGCGACAGTTTCGGCGGGCGATTCTCGACCGCCAATGCCAGCGTGGGCGAGGCTATCGCGTTGGTGCGCGAGCAGTTCGAATGGCTGGCGAATGGCGGCATCACGCAAGAGGATCTGGAGCGGATCCAGACCTATCTGACCGGTGCCTATCCCCTGCGCTTCGATGGCAACGAGGCGATCGCGGGCATTCTGGCTTCGATGCAGTTCAACGGCTTTCCGCTGAACTACATCAACGTGCGCAACGATCTGGTCCGGGCGGTGACACTGGCCGACATCCACCGCGTCGCGCAACGGCTGGCGCAACCCGAGGCCCTGCGGTTTGTCGTGGTCGGACGGCCCGAAGGCTTGGAGTGATCCTTGGACAAGGGTGCCGCTTGCATGCTATGGCTAGTGGCATGCAAGCCGCGCGCCCCAAGATAAGCCAGCACCCTCCACGGAT
>CALEZJ010000526.1 GCA_937927885.1 uncultured Paracoccaceae bacterium
ATGTCAAGCACCGTATTAGCTGCCGCCATTCCTACCCGGTTGCCGGAATAGGTACCGCCGTGCGACACGCCCCGGCCGATCTGCTCCATAATGTCTCGCTTGCCGCCAAAGGCCGCCACCGGATAGCCGTTACCTAGGGCCTTGGCATAGGTGACCAAATCAGCCGTGACCCCAAAATATTCCTGCGCCCCTCCTTTTGCTACCCGAAAACCCGTCTTGACCTCATCCATAATCATCACAATATCGTACTCATCGCATAAGCGGCGAATAAGCTCCAGCCAGCCAGGTTCCGGCAGAATCCCACCAGCGTTGCCCAGAATTGGTTCGACAATCACCGCCGCAATGGTTTCCGCGCCGTGCAGGGCGACAATGCGCTCCAGATCATCGGCCAGATTGGCGCCGTGCTCGGGCTGGCCGCGCGTCCACTGGTTCGCGGCCAGATGGGTGTGCGGCAGGTGGTCCACCCCGGCGAGGAGCGTGCCGAAGTTCTTGCGGTTGTTGACGATCCCGCCAACCGAGATGCCGCCAAAGTTGACCCCGTGATACCCGCGCTCGCGGCCGATAAGGCGCGTGCGCGCCCCTTCGCCCCGGGCGCGGTGCCAGGCAATGGCCATCTTCAGCGCGGTTTCCACCGATTCGGAACCCGAGTTCGTGTAGAAGACGTGCTCCATCCCCTTTGGCGCGATATCCACCAGCCGGTTGGCCAGTTCAAAGGCGATCGGGTGGCCCATCTGGAAGGCCGGCGCATAGTCAAGCTCGGCCGCCTGTTTCTGGATCGCCTCGGTGATCTTCGGGCGACAATGGCCCGCATTGCAGCACCACAGGCCCGCGGTTCCGTCCAGTACCTGCCGCCCCTCGGCGGTGGTGTAATGCATGTCCTTTGCCGCCACGAACATGCGCGGGTTCTGCTTGAACTGGCGGTTCGCCGTGAACGGCATCCAGAAGGCGCGCAGATCGTTCGGGGTCTTGGGATGGTCGAGGCTCATCGGTCTCTCCTGAGGTCCGGCGGGCCGGGTTGTCACGGCGCGCGCACGGCCCTATTCTCGGGCAAAGCCGGGCGTTTGGGAACCCCGGTTCACAGGCGACGCTAACAGACCTGACCAATCAGTCAAGGTTATTTCCGGGGCGTCGAAAGGCAAGGGACAGAGCGCGCATGGCGCAGATCGAAGGCGCTGAAAAATCGGGCTCGCGCGCCGAAATGCGCGAAGAAACCGAGCGTGCGATCCTCGATGCGGCCGAGAGGGTCTTTGCCGAACACGGGTTCGGTGGCGCCACGATGCAGGCGATCGCCGATGCGGCGCGCCTGCCCAAGGCCAACCTGCACTATTACTTCGCCTCAAAGGAAAAGCTGTATCGCCGGGTGGTCGAGCGCATCTTTACCGTCTGGCTGGAAGCCGCGGAAAGCTTCGATACCGAATCCGGCCCCGAGGCGGCGCTCAGCCGCTACATCAGCCGCAAGATGCAGGTGTCGCGCGAACAGCGCCACGGGTCCAAGGTCTGGGCCAACGAGGTGATGCACGGCGCGCCGATCATCCAGGACTATCTGGAAACGACGCTCAGGGACTGGACGGACTCGCGCATCGGGGTGATCCGCCGCTGGATCGATCAGGGGCTGATGCGCCCGGTCGATCCGCGCTGGCTGATGTACATGATCTGGGCCACCACCCAGCATTACGCGGACTTCGCCCATCAGATCGAAACCCTGAACCAGGCGCCGCTGTCGGATGCGCAATGGCAGGATGCGACCGACACCGTCTGCGGCATCCTGCTGCGCGGCATCGGCATCGACCCGGCACCAGAGGCGGCCTTCAAACCGGCAGGCCCCGCCGCATGACCACCCGCATCCAGAAACGCAACCGGCGCAAGATTCTGGACGCCGCGCTGGACGTGTTTTCCGCGCAGGGGTTTCGGGGCGCCACGCTGGATCAGATCGCGGCGGTGGCGGGGCTGTCGAAACCCAATCTGCTTTACTATTTCGACAGCAAGGAGGCGATGCACCGCGCGCTGCTGGAAGGGTTGCTCGAGGTCTGGCTGGCCCCCCTGCGGGCGATGAACCCGTCCGGCGATCCACGCGCCGAGATCATGGCCTATGTGCGGCGCAAGTTGCAGATGTCGCGCGATTATCCGCGGGAAAGCCGGCTCTTTGCCAACGAGGTGCTGCAAGGCGCGCCGCGGCTCGAGGATGCGATTGCGGGCGACCTGAAGACGCTGGTCGACGAAAAGGCCGCGGTGATCCGGCGCTGGACGGTTGCGGGGCAACTGGCGCCGGTGGACCCCTATCACCTGATCTTTTCGATCTGGGCACTGACCCAGCATTACGCCGATTTCGACGCGCAGATCCGCATGATCCGCGGCGCCCGGGACCCGATGGAGGGGGCCGAGGACTTCGTCGGGATGCTGTTCGAACGTCTGCTGCGGCCGTGACGGCGGGCGCCGAGGGGACGG
>CALEZJ010000527.1 GCA_937927885.1 uncultured Paracoccaceae bacterium
CCCTGGCCGGGCAACGTGCGCGAGCTGCGCAACGCGGTGGAGCGCGCGGTGGTGCTGAGCGACGGCGAGGTCATCACCCGCCAATACGCCGATGGCGGGGTCTACGAGGGAACCTTCCTCGACGGTCTTCAGCACGGCACCGGAACCTATCGGTTGCCCAACGGGTTCGAATACACCGGCCAGTGGGTGCAGGGGCAGATCACCGGCCGGGGCACGGCTCGCTATCCCAATGGCCAGATCTACGAAGGCGAGTTCGAGGACGGTCGCCCGCATGGCCAGGGGCGGATGGTCTTTGCCGATGGGTCCTCGTACGAGGGCAACTGGGACGCCGGTCGCATCATGGGGCAGGGCACGCGCCGCTATGTGACCGGTGTCGTCTATACCGGCGAATTCGACGACAGCCAGCCGCATGGACGCGGCGTCATGGAGCGTCCGGGTGGCCTGCGCTATGAAGGCGACTGGCGCCATGGCCTGCGCGAGGGGCAGGGGGTCATCACCTATCCCGATGGCTCGGTCTACGAGGGGGCGATGCTGGCCGATCTGCGGCATGGCGAAGGGCGACTGACGCGGCCTGACGGCACGGTCTATGACGGGGAATGGGCCGAGGGAATGCTCAGCGGCGCCGGGGTGCTGACGCTGGCCAATGGCGACCGGCGCGAGGGGACCTTTGCGCTGGGCATGTTGCAAGGGGCCGGTCGGCTCCTGATGGCCAATGGCGCGATCTACGAGGGGGATTTTGTCGATGATCTGCGCCAGGGGCGCGGGAGACTGACCGCGCCTGACGGACATGTCTATACCGGCGACTGGGTGGCTGACCGGATCGACGGGCAAGGGGTGATGGTCTCGCCGGATGGCGCGCGTTATGAAGGCCAGTTCCGTGACGGTGTGCCGGACGGCGAGGGCACGATCACCTATGCCGACGGCAGCACCTATACCGGCCAATGGGCCGAAGGCCGCATCGAAGGCCAGGGCCGCGCGACGCTTGCCGATGGCGTGGTGGTCGAGGGCGCCTTTCGCGCCGGTCTGCCTCATGGCATGGGGCGGATGGTGTTCCCTGATGGCCGGGTCTACGAGGGCGGGCTGGCTGCCGGGCTGCGCGAGGGGCAGGGCGTGATGACCTATCCCGATGGCACACGCTATGAGGGCGGCTTTCTCGGGGGCGAGCGCGAGGGTCAGGGCAGTATCACTCGCGCCGATGGCTTTTCCTATGTCGGCGAATGGCGAGCCGGGCGCATCGAGGGCCGCGGCATCGCGACTTATGCCACCGGTGATGTCTATGATGGCGATTTCGTCGCAGGTCAGCGCGTAGGTCGCGGCAGCCTGCGCTATGCCTCGGGCGATGTGGTTTCGGGTCGCTGGGACATGGGCGTCCTGGTCGAACCCGATGCCACGCCGGCGGGCACAGGTGGGGATGGTTGACAGCCTGGGAGGAGCACTATGCCCCTCTGACCCTTCCTCAGCCTGCGTAATGCGCAAAATGGGCGAGCGTCCGACGCAGAAAATCCTCGCGCACCCCCGGGCGTTCCATCGTCAGTTCGTGGCGTGCACCCGGATAGTCGATCAGCGTCGCCCCTGCCCAGCGTCGGGCACGGTCGCGCACCGCGTCCGCTGACACGATCGCCTCGTCGCCACCGAGCCCGAACAGGGCCGGAACTGCGGGCGAGGGAAGCATCGCCAACCTGCGCATCTCGGCCAGCGCCCTTGCGGCAAAGCGCAGTGTAGGCCCGCCCAGCGCCAGTCGCGGATCCTCGACGATCTGCGCGCGCATTCGCTCGAACTGGGCGCGGTCCGTGGTCAGGATATTGGTCTCGAATGTCATCGAGGGCAGGCCAAAGGCCGGTCCCGAGGTGGGGGCATAGCCGGTATCGGCGCCAAAAGGACGGGCCAGAGCGCCCAGAATCTCGACCGGCAGGGTCAGACGGCGCGGCTGCACCGGACCGAGCATCGGCGCGGAAAAAGCGACCGCCCGGCAGGGCAGACCGCGCATCAGTCCGGCAAGCGCGATGCAGCCGCCCATCGAATGCGCCAGCCAGTCGCGTGGCGCGGGGCTGACAGCCGCCAGCACGGCGTCGAGATCGCGCTGGTACTCGACGAAATCGCCAACGTGGCCTTTCAGCGGGTCCGCCAATGCGCGGTCGGCCAGTCCCTGACCACGCCAGTCCACCACCAGGGCACCGCGTCCCGCTGCGGCCAGATCGGCCACCACAAGACCATATTTTTCAATGTATTCCGTGCGACCGGGAAGGATCAAGACCGGGTCCGGACCAGGCCAGACCGCCAGCCGGATCCGTACACCGTCTGCCGTCCGCAGCCACTGCGCCCGTCCACCGACGGGCGCACCGCATTCGGCGAGGGGGGCGTTTTCAGCCAAGGACCGAGGCGAGTTTCATCGCCTGGCCCATCGAGCCGTCGATCTTCAGCTTTCCGGTCATGAAGGCCATGGTCGGGTTCACATCGCCGGTCATCATCCCCTGGAAGGTTTCCGCCGAGGCGGTCAGCGTGACATCCGTTTCTTCGTCCGAGGCGCGCACACCTGCCGCGTCAAGCACGATGCTGCCCTCGCCCTCGATGGTGAACTTGGCCGATCCGTCAAAGCTTGCCACTTTGGCGGCCAGCGTTTCGACGGCTTTGTCGATGATCGTGCTCATGAGGGCTCCTGTCTCCTGAACGTGAAGCGCGCGACCGACGCGACGATGGGCCAACCCCTCGCCATTTGTCAAATCCGCGCTATTGTGGTCAGTATGAAACAGGCGCGCAGCATCCTCAATCTTGTCGTGGCGGCAACCTTTACGTTTGCGTCAAACATGGTGCAGGCGCAGGCTGTCGACATGGAGGCGCTGATGCAGGAACTGGCCACCGGCGAGGGTTGGGCCCGCGCGGAACGCCAGATCCTGCGCGAATGGGGGCGGTCGGGTTCGGCCAGCGTCGACTATCTGTTCCAGCGCGGCCAAGCCGCCCTTCAGACGGGCGAGGCCGAGGCCGCCATCGAGCATTTCAGCGCAGTGATCGACCACGCCCCCGACTTTGCCGAGGCATGGAACGGCCGCGCCACGGCCTATTTTCTTGCCAACCGGCTGGGTCAGGCGCTGGCGGATATCGAGCAGGTCCTGCGGCTGAACCCGCGTCATTTCGGTGCATTGGCGGGGCTGGGGATGATCCTGGAACAGGTGGACCGTCTCGAGGATGCGTTGAGGGCCTTTGATGCGGCGCTTGCGGTTCATCCCAATCAGGAGGCGATTCAGGCGGCCGCCGCGCGGCTGCGCCTTGCCTCGGCGGGTCAGGCGCTTTAGGTCAGGCCGCAAGACGCGCGCGACGGGAACACCAGGAATGAGCAGGCAGGGGCGCGTCACGGCGGTTCTTGGACCGACGAACACCGGCAAGACGCATTTCGCCATCGAGCGCATGCTGGGCCATCGCACCGGCGTGATCGGCCTGCCTCTGAGGTTGCTGGCGCGCGAGGTCTATGAC
>CALEZJ010000528.1 GCA_937927885.1 uncultured Paracoccaceae bacterium
CGGGATCAGCACCGCCTGGGAACTGGCGGGCAAGGGCTTGCAGGTCGTGCTCTGCGAGAAGGGCCTTGTCGGCGCCGAGCAATCGGGCCGCAACTGGGGCTGGATCCGGGTGCAGGGGCGCGACCCGGCAGAAATCCCGCTGGCGATCGAGGCCCGCCGCCACTGGGCGCGCTGGGGGGAACGGCTGGGGCCTGCGCTGGGGCTCAGGACCGCGGGCGTCACCTATCTCGCGCGGACCGAGACCGCAGCCGCGCGCGATGCCGACTGGCTGCGCCATGCGGCGGAGCATGGTCTGGACACCCGCCAACTGACCCGGGCCGAGGTCGCCGCGATGATTCCCGCCGCCGCCGAGGGTCGCTGGATCGGCGCGCTGCATACGCCCTCGGACATGCGGGCCGAACCCTGGGTCGCCGTGCCCCTGATGGCGCGCGCGGTGGCGCAGGCGGGGGTGACGATCCGCGAGGGCTGCGCGGTGCGCGCCCTCGATCTGGCCGCGGGGAGGGTCTGCGGCGTCATCACCGAGGCCGGGCGCATCCGCGCCGAGGCGGTGGTGCTGGCGGGCGGGGCGTGGTCGTCGCTCTTGCTGCGCGCGCACGGGATCGGCCTGCCGCAACTCGCCGTGCTGTCGTCGGTTGCGGCGACAGCGCCGATGCCCTCGGTCTTTGACGGGGCGGCGGTCGATGACCTTTTCGCGCTGCGCCGCCGCGCCGACGGCAGTTACACCGTCGCGCCCGGCGATTCGCATGTGATGTATGTCGGGCCGGACGCCTTTCGCCATGCCCGGGCCTACTGGACCGTGCTGCGCGCCTCGTGGCGCGGCACGAAACTGCGCCCCGCCGCGCCGCGTGGCTTTCCCGACGCCTGGACCACCCCACGCCACTGGGATGTCGAGGCGCCCGGTCCCTTCGAGGCGATGCGCATTCTGAACCCCGCGCCCGATCTGGCGGCGCTGGCGCGCCGCCTTTGGCGCGGCCTTCCCCACGCTGGGCCCGCCGGTGCTGCGCGCGGCCTGGGGCGGGATGATCGACACGATGCCCGATGTGGTGCCGGTGCTCGACCGCGTGGCGGCCCTGCCGGGGCTGGTGCTGGGCACGGGGCTCAGCGGCCATGGGTTCGGCATCGGTCCCGCCGTTGGCCGGGTGCTCGCCGATCTGGTGACCGGGCGGGCGCCGGTGCATGACCTCAGCCGCTTTCGCCTGTCGCGCTTTGCCGAAGGGCCGATCCGGCCGGGGCCCGCCCTGTAGGGTGGGGTTGAACCCCACCCTACCAGTCGCGCCGGGGGTTGCCCTTTGGCCCTTGCCGCGCCACCTTGACAGGGGAACGAACAGGAGCCCGCCATGCCCGTCCGCAACCGCCTCGCCGAGATGCACCCGGAAATCACCGCCTGGCGCCACGACCTGCACCGGCACCCCGAACTGATGTATAACCTGCCGCGCACCTCGGCCAAGGTGGCCGAGCACCTGCGCGCCTTTGGCTGCGACGAGGTGGTGACCGGGATCGGCATTTCGGGGGTCGTCGGTGTGATCCGGGGGCGCCAGACCGCCTCGGGCCGCGTCATCGGCTTTCGCGCCGACATGGACGCGCTGCCGATCTCAGAGGCCAGCGGCGTCGCCTTTGCCTCGACCACGCCCGGCAAGATGCATGCCTGCGGCCATGACGGGCACACGGCGATCCTTTTGGGCGCCGCGCAATACCTGGCCGAAACGCGCAATTTCGACGGAACCGTGGTGCTGGCCTTTCAGCCCGCCGAGGAAGGCGGGGCCGGCGGCAAGGCGATGGTCGATGACGGGCTGATGACCCGCTGGGGCGTGCAGGAGGTTTACGGCCTGCACAACATGCCCGGCCTGCCGGTGGGCCAGTTCGCCACAAGGCCCGGCGCGCTGATGGCCTCGGCCGATGAATTCACCCTGACCGTGACCGGCAAGGGCGGCCATGCTGCGATGCCGCACCACGCGATCGACACCACGCTGGTCGCCAGCCATATCGTCATCGCGCTGCAATCCGTCGTGGCGCGCAACATCGACCCGCTGGGCGCGGTCGTGGTCACCGTCGGCAGTTTCCACACCGATTCGGTCGCCTCGAACGTGATCGCGCACGAGGTGGTGCTGAAGGGCACGGTGCGCACGCTGGACCCCGCGCTGCGCGACCTCGCGCAAGAGCGCATCGAGGCGCTGGTGCCCGCCACCGCCGCAGCCTACGGCGCCAGCGCCGTGGTGGACTACCAGCGCGGCTATCCCGTCACCGTGAACCACCCCGACCAGACCGAATTCGCCGCGCGCTGCGCCGAAGAGGTCTCTGGCGCCTGCATCCGCGACATCGCCCCCATCATGCCGGAAGCGCGGCCGGGCGCCTATGTCTTTCTGGGCAATGGCGACACGCCGATGTGCCACCACCCCGCCTATCGCTTTGACGATGCGGTGATCCCGGTCGGGGCCTCGTGGTTTGTCACCCTCGCCGAACGCCGCATGCCGCTCGATTGACCGGCATGCGAGGCTCTGGCGTGCCGGTTCAGAAGCGGCGGCTCAGACCCAGGCGGAGGGCGTGGTAATCCGGCGTCGCGCGCGTGGTCCGGACGCCATCGGTCAGGTTGCGGCCCCGAAAGAGGGTATAGGAATACTCACCCCGTATCGTCCAGTCGCCGCCGACCAATCGCCTTTCATACCCCGCCCCCACCGACAGCCCGGGCTCCCAATAGGTCGCCGTGATGTTCGACGGAACGGCAGTGTCTCCGGCCTGATAGGCCACGCGGCCGATTGCCAGGCCCCCGGTGGCATAGAACAGCCCCTCGCCCGAGGCCCGGCCGATGCGGCCGCGCAGTTCGACGGCGGGATTGATCCGCACGCTGGCGCTGGCCGTGCCGGCGGTCAACCGGTCCCCGACATTGCCCAGTGTCAGCATGCCCTCGACGCCGCTCACCCAGCCGTCACGCTGCCAGTTGTGCCCGCCGTGGAAGGTCAGCAGGCCGCCGTGCTCGCGCATCGTGCCGATGACCCCGGGCGGCGCCGGTGCCAGTTGCACGCGGTCCCGACCGCAGCAGGCATAGCCCAGTTGCAGGCCCAGATAGGCGCCGCTCCAGAC
>CALEZJ010000529.1 GCA_937927885.1 uncultured Paracoccaceae bacterium
GGCGGATCTGGTCAAGATCGTGCTGGTGATCGCTTTTCCTGCCCTGATCCTGTGGTTGCCATCGACCATGCACTGACCCGCATCGCGCCGCGAAAGCAAAACGGCCGGGCGATTGCCCGGCCGTCTGGTCTTGACCTGTCGGCTTATTGCGAGGCCGCCGCGATCGCCGCGCGGAACTGGCCGATCAACTCGCCGCCGCCCGGAACACGCTGGGCAAAGCCCGCCTCGACCCCGGCGCCGACACTGGCCTGCAACTGGGCGATCTCCTCGTCGGTCATCTGCACAAAGGTGTGGCCGCCCTGCGCCACGACAAAACCACGCGCATCGGCTTCCCAACGGTCAACCTCGGCGCCGATTTCGGCCATGCGCTCGCAGGTGGTGTGACGAGCGATCACTTCGCGCGCGGCTTCGGGTAGGGCCTCGTAGCGGTCGCGCATCATGAACACCATGCCAAGACCGCCACCCAGCGGCGCTTCCAGATGGTGCGTCGTCACCTCGTTCAGGCGGAACCCGGGGAAGGCGGTCCAGTTCATCACAAAGCCATCGGCAGTGCCACGCTGCACCGACTGATACCATTCCGGCAGAATGATCGACAGCGGCGTGCCGCCAAAGCCCTGAACCAGACCCGACACGACCGGGCTGCCGGTCATGATCTTCAGCCCTTCCATCGACGCCAGCGAATTTGCCTCGCGCCCGTTCAGGTGCAGGCTGGCCTGCGGGAACTGCACGAACAGCAGCGGCACGACATTGGCCATTTCGTCGCCGTAAGCCCCGGCCTCGTAAAGGCGGCAGGTTGCCATCGCCGCCACCTGAGAGTTCGGCACCAGGAAGGGCAGAGAGTTCACCAGCGCGCGCGGAAAGCGGCCGGTGTCGAAGGCCAGAAGCCCCCAGACCATCTGCGCCACATCATCCTGCAGACGGTCGTAGAAGTTGGTCGGGCTGACCAGCATGGGGTTGTTCTGCATTTCGATTTCGATCACACCCGCGCCGTCGGCATTGATGGCCTGCACCCAGGGGGCCAGGATGCGCGCGGTCAGCGGGTGCTGATCGGGGTTCGGGTTGCCCAGAACCAAGGTTTCCTGTGCCACCGCGGGGGCGGCGAGCAGGCTGACGCCGCACAGCAATGCGGCAAGAGTCGAGCGTTTCATGATGTCCTCCCTGACAATCCTTCGGGGATCGCTGGCGATCCGGCCGCGGGAAAGGTATCGGGCATGCACCTTTCGGTTAAACCGATTGTTTCAATTCCTCCTATGCGCAGGATCGATGCATGGGTGCTCAGCTTATCGTCCAGACCCGAAAGCGCCCCTGCCCGGTCACCTCGCGCACCAGTCCCTCGTTGGCAAACCAGTCCAGATTCCGCTGGACCGCAGCGCGACTGGCGCCCGTGATCTCCTCCGCCATCGGTGCGCTCAGCAGCGGCCAGTCGCAAAAGGCGGTGATCAGTCGCGGGGGCGTACGGCCAGAGAGCCTTGCTGCCGCCGCCTCGGCCCTCTCGCGCCAACTGGAAAGTGTATCGAGCAGCCGCATCGCCCTGAGCACGCCCTGCTCGAGTCCCGCCAGCCAGCGCGCCAGTAGCACATCGGGATCTCCGCCGGGTCGAAGGCCTTCGGCCCCACCAATCGCCAGTGGCACAAAAAGCGCGCCGCCCGAAAGCTCGGCCGCGGCCATGCGCGCGGCGATGACCCCTCCTTCCAGCCGGTCACCCGCGGGACCCACCCCGGCCAAGGGCCAGAGGTGATAGGCCCGGCAGGCGCGGGTCAGTGGATGAAGGCCGGGTGCACGCGCCGCCGCCTGCCATTCGATCAGGGCTTCGGCCAGATCGTCCGATCCGTGGCGGCCCAGAAAGGCGGCCAGATCCACCCCTGGCCCAGGCCCACCTGAAAGCCTGCGAAATGCCCAGGCCGCGCGCTGATAGGTGACCGCGTCCGCGTCTGCCCCGCTACGCGCGAGGATCCACAGTCCCAGCCGGTCCTCGCTGACCCGGTTGCCGCTGTGCCAGCCGATCTCCACCGCCTCACTCAGCGCCAAACGCTGGCGCCAGCCGACTGGGCCGCGCAACAGCCGATCATCCAGTGCCCCCAGCCGCCCCGCCACGCGCGCCAGTCGCGCCGCCAGACCCGCTTCGGCGCGCAACCAGTCCGCAATGCCGGGAGCGGGCGCTGCCCCCTCGTCGTCGTCCATCGGGCCGGGCAGGAACCAAAGATCTTCCTCTGCCGTCGCCGGATCCGGCATCGGAAGAAACAGGTCATCCGGATCAGAAGGATGCGCGGCCATCTGCGCAGGCTAACGCGATCTTGCGCGCCGACCAAGACCTGACGCGGTTCCCGTCACCCCAGATGGGCCAGAACCGCCGCCTCGGTGCGCCTGTAGTGCTCGGCCAGCAGATCGGTTGCGTGGTCGGCATCGCGTGCCAGCGCGGCTTCGGCAATGGCCCGGTGCTCGGCGGCGATGTCACGCCCGTTGACCGCCTGGCGCGCGCCCAGACTCTGCGAGCGGTAGCGTTCCGATTCGGCATAGAGGGTCTCGAAGAACCCCAAGAGCCACCGCGAGTCGCATGCGCTGATCAGCGCCCGGTGAAAGGCGTGATGGCGTTCCTCCAGACGGTCGCGGTCGGCGGGATCCCCGGCCTCGGCACGCTGGCTTTGCAGCGAGAGCGCATGCAGGGCCGCGACGATGCCGGTCTCCCAGTTGTCACCCCCCAGTCGGATCGAGAGGCGCAGCGCCTCGGCCTCGATCAGAATGCGCGACAGGGTGGTATCCGCCATCTCGCCCGGGGACAGGCGCGCAACGCTGAACCCCTTGAGCGAGATGACATCCACAAGCCGGTCCGACTGCAAACGGTTGAGCGCCTCGCGCAGGGGAGACATGCCCATGGAATAGCGCTCGCACAACATCGCCATGCGCAGGGGCTGGCCGGGGGCAAGGGCCCCGGTCACGATATCGCGGCGCAGCGCGGCATAGGCGGTATCGGCAAGTGTCATCACGGGCTCGTTTCCGGGTATCGTGCACCGCTATCGCAACAAGGGCAATTATTTTCGAACAAGAGGCACATCTTCGATGAGGCACGCCTCAGATCACCGCCTTTTCCAGAAACGGGCGATTCTGCACGATGCGCTCATAGCCCACCTCGGACAGATCGAGTGTGCGGAAACCGCCATATGTAATCAGTTCGGACACCGCCCGGCCCGCCGCCGGACCCTGCTGCAACCCGTGACCGGAAAACCCGTTGGCAAACACGAAGTTTGTCACCTCGGGATGCCGACCGACAATCAGGTTGTGGTCGAGCGTGTTGAAATCGTAATGACCCGCCCATTGGTTGACCACCTTGATCGCCTCGAACCCCGGTGAGCGTTCAGCCAGAGCGGGCCAGACGATATCCTCGAACTCCTCCCAGCGCGGTTCGAAATCGTCCCAATCGACGCCAGGATCCTGCACCGGCACCGCGCCGGTCAGGAAAAAGCGCCCCTCGGGGCGGCACCAGACGCCCGTGGTGTCGATCATCAGCGGCAGGTGGCCCTGGTTGACGCGGGCCGAGCCTTCAGGACTCTTGGCCGCGTCAAAGACAAAGACCGTGCGTTTTCTGGGTTCGACCGGCAGATCCAACCCGGCCATCCGCGCCGTCAATGCCGCGCGTGGGCCCGAAGCGTTGACAACTGTCCCTGCCCCGATCACCGCGCCGGATTTCAGCGTGACCGAGGTGACCCGCGCCCCCGCGCGACCGATCGCCACCACCTCGTCGGTGACGTAGCTGGCACTTAGCGCGCGCGCCTTGGCCTTGAACCCGTTCATCAGGCCGGTGTTCGAAAACCACCCCTCGCCGGATTGGCCATAGGAGGCCAGCAGGATGTCCTCCACGTTCAGATGCGGGAAGGCCTGCGCCAGTTCCGCCTGCCCCCATAGCACCACATCGGCCCCCAAGGCGCGCTGCACCGCGTGGTTCTCGCGCAGCACCTGTGCCTGAGCCTCGGTATTGGCCAGAAACAGATAGCCGCCCTGATGGAAATTCAGGTCGGGGCGGTCCTGTCCCACCTGCATCGTGGTTGCAAAGTCCCGGATGAACGCCGATCCGAACTGGCTGATCTTCACATTGATCGGGTTCGAGAACTGCATGCGGATCGAGGCCGCGCTGAGCGCGGTCGAGGCCTTGGCATAGCTGGGGTCGCGTTCCACCACCAGCACCGAGCCGGTGAAATCAGGGTTCGCGGTCAGGAAATAGGCCACGGCAGAGCCGATCACCGCTCCACCCACGATCACCACATCATACGACGCCTGCATTCCGCTCTCCTGAACCATGCCGCCGGATCCCGCCGACCCGCGCCAGACTTACGCCCTTGTCCGGCGATGGAAAAGGGGCCGCCCACCTCTCCCCCAAACGGGGGAGGCAAGGGTGACGAGCCAGGTGCAATGCTTTGCCCCGATCCCGTCTGCTGGAACTAGTTTACCGATGTTGCTGCGCCCCGCATTGATCACTCTTGGACTTGTCCTCCCCTTGGCGGTGAGTCTCACGCGGGCACAGTCCGAGACTACGCCCGACTGTGGAGCATCTGGGGCGCTGCACGGAATGGCGGTGTCGTCGCCGACACTGCCACTGCCCTCCGATGGCGCGCAGGTCTGGGCCGTCGTTGGCTTTCACACCACGCCGCAGGCCCTGCCGCTGTGGCGCACCGGATCCAAGAGCGGGGTTCTGATCCTGCCGATGACGCGGACCCTCGATCTGCCGGAAGCCGCGCCGCTGGTGCTGGTTGGACTCGATCGCGCCATCGACGATGAGGCCGCGCAACTGGTCCGGATCTGCGCGGGCCTGGCTATGCGGATCTACCTGCCGCCACCGGACCCGGGCGGCGACCTGCCTTTTGCCACCCGGGCCGAGGCGCTGGCCGCACGCTATGACACCGCTCTTGCTGTCCCCCCGGTCGGGGGGTTCCAACCCCTTGTTACTGCTGCTGACGAATTGCGCGTCGCCGGATAGCCCAGACCGAGCCCGCGCGGATGCGGTTCTGGGGGCAACAGAGCGTGCTGCGGGGTTCGACGGGGCGGCGGCCCCGGCGGCGCGTCAGGCGGAACGCTCAGCCGCAGGCTGCGCGAGAGGGCGGACCAGGTCGACGAACTGGTCGAGGCAGGCGACGACAGCAACCGCGCAGTCCGCGAGTCCCATGCCGACGCTGTCCGCAAGCGGCGGATCACCGATACGGTCGAGGCGCAGCGCGGAGAGAACACGCTCGCGACATCTGATCCACGAAGTGATCGAGGTTTCGTTGGGTGACCAGATCGGAGTTGAGGCCGTGGATGAAGAAGAGCCAGCCCAATGAGCTCGTCCGGACAGCTCTGCTCGGTCGCGTCGTTTGCCACACAGGTCGCCGCTGTCCGGGCAGTATCGTGCCGAAGGGTATTCGCTGGCTTTCGCCCCTGCGATCCAACCGTGCGGCCACGCGTCAACCGTCTTTCACGCCACTTCGGGGCCTTCGGGACTGGCGTCGCAACGCGGCGCGGACCGCGCGGTGGCCTGGGGCAAGTGGCCGGTCTTTCGCCTGAGCGGTATCGACACTGTCGAAGTGGTGTCCACCAACCGGGGAGGTTGCCCGCCGTCCACCCCCGGGGCTCGATGCATCACGGGCTGGCCCCGGCGGGCGACCTGGGCGAAACCTGTCTGCTGGGCGATCGCGGAACGATCCCTTTTGTCACCCGAACGCGCGGCCCTCTGATCGAACGGCCCTTTGCCAACCATTCGACGGCCGAAGACTGACTGTTCAACTTCTTCCTGCGCGACTAGGCTTTACACACTTGGGAGAGGCGTTTCCCGACTTTGGTGCGGGAAACTGTCAGTCGATTGAGGAACAGGACCCAGATGATGCATGCACTTTTCCGCCTTGCAGCGCCCGCCGCATTGGCCGCCACATTGGTTCTCCCAGCCGCCGCACAGGAACAGCCCAATCTGATGATCGTGTTCGACGGCTCGGGGTCCATGTGGGGCCAGGTTGGCGGCCGCACCAAGATCGAACTCGCCCGCCAGGCCTTGTCATCGGTCCTGTCCGAGGCCAGCCCAGATTTGCAGATCGGCATGATGGCTTATGGCCACCGCGTGCGCGGCCAGTGCAGCGACATCGAACTGATGGTTCCGATGGGTCCTGCGGTCCAGACCGTACCGCGCATTCTGGATGGCGCGGCACGGATGAACCCGCGCGGGATGACACCCTTGACCGACGCAGTCCTGATGGCGGCGCGGCGGATGGGCCACACAGAGCAGGCCGCGACCGTGGTATTGCTGACCGACGGGATCGAAACCTGCGGCGGCGATCCCTGCGCGCTGGGTCGGCAACTGGCGGCCGAGGGGATCGACTTTCGCGCCCATGTGGTGGGGTTTGACCTCAGCGACGCCGAGCAGCGGCAGGTTTCGTGCCTTGCGCAGGAAACGGGGGGGATGTTCATTGCTGCCAGCAACGCGACCGAATTGCGCGACGCGTTGGCGCAGACCCTGGCGCTGGCGCCGCAGGCGACTCCTCAACCAGCGCCTGAACCCGAGCCCGATCCCGCCATGTTGCCCCGCCCGGTCGAATTGATCCTGCGCGATGTCGCGGGCGGGCCGGTGCTGTCAGGGCGCCCCTTTCGCAGTGTCGAACTGCTGCCTCTCGACGACCAGGCCGAGGTCGAAGGTCGACTGGATCTGGCGTTGAACGCTGGACCGCTGACCGGACGCGCCATGTTGCGCCCCGGGCGCTATCAGTTGCTGGCAGTGCGGCAGACCGACGGGCGCACGCCGATCCGCATTGCCCTGCCGGTCGAGATCCCTCCGGGCACCGGTGCGCATACCGTCGATCTGGTGATCGCGGCCAGGCTTCGTATCGAGGCGCTGCTGCACGCGGGCGAGCCAATGCCAGAGGGGAACGGCCGCGTGCCCTCGTTCACCGGGCAGGGCTGGGCCCTGTTTCAGATCCACCCTGTCATCGACGGCGCCATCGACCCCAGTGTCGATTATGGCGGGATCAACAGCCGCGACGTCGCCTTGCCTCCCGGTGACTATTTCGTGCGCGGCATCCTGTCCGAAACCTTTACCCGCGAACGGCTGGTCTCTGTGCAGCCCGGCGAGACCACCGTCGTCCCCTTTGACTTTGCCGCCGCATCACTGCGCGTTGATCTGCGCGACGCCGCAGGCTTTCCGATCGACCGTGTGCGCCTCGAAGTCCATGACCTTGACAGCGAGGAGCCTTTTGCATCCGGCCGGGGGCGCAACCGGACCGAACTGATGCCCATTCTCTTGCCCGAAGGGACCTGGCGCATCACCGCGCGCGAGGATCGCGGCGGCGCCCCACGCGGCGAGGTCTTTGTCACCGTTGCCGCAGGTCAACCAGCAACCCTGTCCCTGACGCCGGGCACGGTCAGCGATCCCGCAAACCTGCCCGAGGCAGTTCAGCCTCTGTGTCTCGACACCCATTCCAGCCATGGTTGCGTGGTCGAGGCGGTGACGCCCCGGCATATGGTCCAGCATCTGGGCCTGAACGGCAGCGCCGCGGACCAGCAACTGGCGCCGCGCTATACCGGGACCTGGCAGACACATGGCGGAATGATGGCGTTGGTGCAGGACGGCCGCCGCGTCTGGGGCGAGGTGCATGTGAATGGCGGCATCGGTCTGGTCTGGGGGCATGTCGCGCCCGACGGGCTGACCCTTCGGGGGGCAATGGACCGCTCGTCGAACCCGCGCGGCGTGACGGAACTGCGCATTGACCCACTCGCCGAAAGTCTGCGTGGGTTCTGGGATCATAACATCGGCCGCATGGGCAGCACGGTCAGCGCTCGTCGGGTGTCGGGCGGCCTGCCGCCCCT
This sequence comes from uncultured Paracoccaceae bacterium, assembly GCA_937927885.1. Classification (GTDB taxonomy): domain Bacteria; phylum Pseudomonadota; class Alphaproteobacteria; order Rhodobacterales; family Rhodobacteraceae; genus Pararhodobacter. The sequence continues at coordinate 7,819 of CALEZJ010000529.1, forward strand.
GACCCGCGCCACCGGCACCGGCACCGAGGATGATCTGCGGCTGGACATGCAGGGTCGCCCCTGGGCACCTGCCGACAGCCGCGCCTTTGGCGATTTCATGGCCCCCGCCCGCGCCGCCGCCAGTCCGGACACCGGCGAGGACATCGACGCCATGCAGGCAACGGCGGACCCCGAGAGCTTTGCCGGGGTGTGGAACACCAATCAGCAGCAACTCACCCTTGCACAAGAGGGCCGCAGCGTCTGGGGGCGCCGGGATCGTGGAGCCCTCTGGGGCGAGGTTTCCGCCGATGGCCTGCTTTTGCGCGGACTATGGGTCAACGCACGCGAATGGGGTTTTCTGGAATTCCGGCTGAACCCCGATCGCATGGGCTTTGTCGGCGCTTGGGGTCGTCCTCGGGACGGCGGAGTTCGCGAGCGGTGGGATGGCGCGCGCGTCGGCTGGCTCGCCCCGCCGGTCGAGCCGGTTGACCTGCCGACCGAGGCCACGGGACCGGTGTTGGACGCCTTCATGGAGCCCGTGCGCGACGCAGACCTGATCGCGCCGGGACAGGTAGCTCCCGCGAACCCCGACCCCGACGACCACACGCTGTTGCTGCCGGGTGACCTGCCCAACCTGATCCGCCGCGGTTTTGCCGGCTTCGAACCCGCCTTTCGCTGGGAGTTCCTTCAGCCTGGGGCAACACGGTGGCGAGGCTGACCACCGTGCACGTAATCGACGGCGGCGCCGTCGGCTATCACCAAACGGGCTCTCGGTGACTGGCCGAGGGTTGGTGAACCCCCCTGCCCGGCCGAGATTCTGTCCGTCGGCGACCCCGGTCCGGACGAGGTCGGCCGGCTCGACAAGGACGGCGTCTCTCCCGCACTCGCCCTGTGGACACAGGGTGTTCTGATTGTCGAAGGTGGCGATGCCAGCTTAAACACACCGGTGATCTGGCTGGACGTCCTGTATCGCCCCCATGATGATATTACCCAGTTGGGACCCGGCAGCGCCTTTGTGCCGAACAGCATCGGACCGCTGAGCGATCGGCAGATCGAACCCTTCGATGGAAGGCGGGTCAACGCCGGACATGAGAGACCCCGCCCTGCCCCCCATCGGGGCCATCGACCGGCTGGAACCCGGGATTTACAGCGTCGTCCTTGCGCCCCCGGGGCAATCACGGGTCGACCTGCTTTCGGTCGCGCTGACTGATCCTGCCATGACACGCAGCTTTTCCGAAACTTGTGGCAGCCATCTGCGGGTGATCCACCCCGACGGGCTGATCGCAACCGGCTCCTTTGACCGGCACTCCCCGCCCAGCTCCACCCAGTTTCTGAGCTGCGAGCAAGCAGGGCCGATGGTTTATTGCGCGTGCTTCAGCCAGCCTCTGGCTGACAACCCGGGCACCCGGATTACCGCTTCTCCGCAACACTTGTCTCCGGCCCTGAGGGGGTCTTTGCCTTGGACGAGGGTGACGGCAACGGGATG
>CALEZJ010000530.1 GCA_937927885.1 uncultured Paracoccaceae bacterium
CCCAGCGGGTGAACATGTGCAGCGGCGGGGCGAGTCGCAGCGTTTCCTCGATGGTCGCATCCAGCCGATCGGGGCCCAGCCAGTCCCTTGGTCCGCCGTTTTCAAGGATCGTCTTGACCCCGTTGCCGATGGCATGGACCGTCGCCTCGTGGCCCGCGTTCAGGAGCAGGATGCAGGTGGTGATCAACTCGTCGGTGCTCAGGCGCTGGCCCTCTTCCTCGGCGGCGATCAGCGAGGTGATAAGGTCGTCGCCGGGACGCGAGCGGCGTTCCTCGACATAGGCGCGCAGGAAAGCGGTGAACTCGGTGCTGGCGGTTGCGGCGGCATCCTCCATCGCGCGGCTGCGTCCGGCCTGATACATGCCGACCATCGCGTGCGACCAGCGCAGGAGTTGGTCCTTCATCGTCTCCGGCACGCCAAGCATCCGGGCGATGATCACCACCGGGATCGTTGTCGCATAATGCTCCAGCAGGTCGAAGGGTCCCTCTGGCAGACGGGCGGCCAGCTCGCGGGCGAGCGCTTCGACCTCGGGTTCAAGCGCGGCGATGCGGCGCGAGGTGAAGGCCCTGAGCACGAGGTTGCGCAGCCGCGTATGGCGGGGCGGTTCCAGCTCCAGCATCGAATTGGCCTCGACCGCATAGAAGGGCGCCGTGTGGGGTTCGATGGGATTTCTTTTGTTTTCAGGAACTTCCCTGCCAAACCTGCGGTCACGCAGGATGGCGTTGGCGGCGGCAAAGCCAAAGACGCAGGGCAGGTTGTAGTCTTCCCAGAACACCACCCTCCCCGCCGCGCGGGCGCGGTCGTAGAACGGATAGGGGTTCTGCACAAAGGCAGGATCGGTGGGGGATTGGCTGACGCGCTGCATCGGGGTCTCAGGCACTTGCCAGCGCGTCGATCACGCGCACCCAGGACCGGATGCCCTTGTGGAACGATTCGAGGTCGTATTTCTCATTGGGCGAATGGATCTGGTCGTCGTCGCGGCCAAAGCCGATCAGCATCGCGTCCATGCCGAGAATCGACTTGAACAACCCCGCCACGGGGATTGATCCTCCGCAGCCGATGAAGGCCGCCGGGCGTGGCCATTCGGCGCTGAGCGCAAGACGCGCGGCTTCGAAGGCCGGGTCCTCGACCGACATCATCACCGCCGGGCTGCCGTTCGCATCGCGGATCTCGGCCTTGCAATCGGCGGGAAGGCGGGCGTTGACATGAGCCTCCAGCGCCGCAAGCACCTTTTCAGGGTCCTGAGTGCCGACAAGACGGCAGGAAATCTTGGCCGAGGCGACCGAGGGCAGCACCGTCTTGAACCCGGCACCGGTATAGCCCGAGGTCATGCCGTTCACCTCGCAGGTGGGACGTGACCAGATCATTTCCAGCACCGAGCGCCCGGTTTCCCCCGCCGGAACCGACAGCCCCACGGCGCCCAGAAAACCGGCCGCGTCAAAGCCCAGCCCTTCCCACTGCGCGCGCTGCGCGTTGGTCAGTTCCGGCACGCCGTCATAGAACCCCTCCAGCGTCACCCGTCCGTCGTCGTCGTGCAGATCGGCGAGGATTTTTGCCAGCACATGCGCAGGGTTGCGTGCCGCGCCGCCAAAGGAGCCCGAGTGCAGGTCCTTGTTCGGCCCGGTGATGGTCAGGTCGATCTTGGCAAGGCCGCGCAGTGTGGTGGTGATGGCCGGGGTTTGCGGGTCGAACATGCCGGTGTCGCAGATCAGGGCGAGGTCCGCTTTCAGGTCCTCGGCATGGCTCTGCATGTAGGGGATCAGCGAGGGCGAACCGGATTCCTCCTCGCCCTCGAAAAACAGCGTGACCGCCATCGGCAATTCGCCATGCACGGCGATCCAGGCGCGGCAGGCCTCGACAAAGGTCATCAACTGGCCCTTGTCATCGGCGGCCCCCCGCCCCCGGATCACCTTGCCCGCGGGGGTGTCCTGCACCTGCGGATCAAAGGGGTCGCGGTCCCAAAGAGTCAGTGGATCAACCGGTTGCACGTCATAATGGCCATAGAACAGGATGTGCGGGATGCCCTCCTCCTCGGCGTCTTCGGCGTCATCCGTCTTGGCCAGCACCATGGGATGGCCCGGCGTCGGATGCTTGGCGGCGTCAAAGCCCAGATCGATCAGCGCATCCACCAGCCAGTCGGCGGTGCGGTCGCAGTCGGCGGCAAAGGCGGGATCGGTCGAGATCGAGGGAATGCGCAGAAGGTCGAGGAGCCGCTCCAGCGATTGGTCCAGATGGGCGTCGACATGGGCGAGAACGGGGGTGACGGCGTCGGTCATGGGCTATCCTTTGCGGCTTTGCGGCAGCCTAGTGCCGGCAGGGTGGCGAAGTCC
>CALEZJ010000531.1 GCA_937927885.1 uncultured Paracoccaceae bacterium
GCCCAGCGCGGGGCGGGTGTTCTTTCGCGGGCGGGAACTGACACGCGCCACGGATGCGCAACTGACGGCGTTCCGGCGCGACCATGTGGGATTCGTGTTCCAGTTCTACAATCTCGTGCCCAGCCTGACCGCGCGCGAGAATGTCGCGCTGGTGACCGAAATCGCGCGACGGCCGATGCGCCCCGAAGAGGCGCTGGAGCGGGTCGGGCTGGCCGCGCGGATGAACCATTTCCCCGCGGAACTGTCGGGTGGCGAGCAGCAGCGCGTCGCCATCGCGCGCGCCATCGCCAAGCGGCCCGAGGTTCTGCTGTGCGACGAACCCACCGGCGCGCTGGATTCGAAAACCGGTGTGGCGGTGCTGGAGGCGCTGGTCGAGGTGAATCGCGACCTGGGCACGGCAACGGCGATCATCACCCACAATGCCGGCATCCAGCGCATCGCGCACCGCGTCGTTGTGCTGGCCGACGGGCGCGTCGCGCGCGAAGAGGTGAACGCGACCCGCGTCCCCCCGTCCGAGGTCAGTTGGTGATGCGCGCCCTGGATGCCAAGCTCATGCGCGACCTCCGTCGCCTCTGGGCGCAGGGGCTGGCCATCGGGCTGGTTCTGGCCTGCGGGGTGATGGTGCTGGTGCTGGCGCAGGGAGCGTCCCGCTCGCTGATGGAAACCCGCGATGCCTGGTACGAGCGTCACCGTTTTGCCGAGGTGTTTGTCGGCGTCACCCGCGCCCCGCGCGAATTGCTGGACACGATCGCCCATCTGCCTGGCGTGGCGCTGGTCGAGGCGCGGGTGGGCTTTGGCGCGGTGGTCGATATCGACGGGCTGGATGCGCCGGCGATGGCGCGCTTCCTGTCGCTGCCTGCCGCGGGCGAGGCGATGCTGAACGTGCCACTGGTGCGTCAGGGCCGCCTGCCCGACCCGCTTCGCCCGGACGAGGTTGCGCTGTCCGAGCCCTTTGCCGAGGCCAATTCCCTGACGCCCGGCAGCCGGTTCCACGCCATCCTCGGCGGCCAGCGGCGCGAGTTGATCGTCACCGGCTGGGTGTTGTCGCCCGAGTTCGTCTATACAATGGGTCCGGGCACGATGATGCCCGATGACCAAAGGTTCGGCATCATCTGGATGGGCGAGGCCGCCGCCTCGGCCGCCGCCGACATGCAGGGCGCCTTCAACGACCTGTCGCTGAGCCTGACGCGCGACGGCTCTGTCCCCGAGGTGATCGCCGCCCTGGACCGGTTGCTGGCCCCCTATGGCGGGCAAGGGGCGCATGGCCGCGACCGGCAATCCAGCCACGTCTTCCTGCAAAGCGAACTGGATCAGTTGCAGGCGATGGCGCTGGTCCTGCCGCCGATCTTCCTGGTGGTGTCGGCCTTTCTGGTCAACATGGTTCTGGGACGGCTGATCGCGCTGGAGCGCCCGGTGATCGGCCTTCTGAAAGCCGTGGGGTATTCCACCCCGGCCATTGCCTTGCATTACCTGAAGCTGTCGATGGGTGTCGCCGTCCTGGGCGTGCTGATCGGCTGGGGCGCAGGGCACTGGATGGGGCAGGCGATGACCCGCCTCTATGCGGAATTCTTCCGCTTTCCCTGGCTGATCTTCGTGCCCGGGGCCTCGGCTTTCTGGATATCGGGGCTGATGGGGGTGCTTACGGTGCTGCTGGGCGCGTTGCGGGCGGTCTGGGCCTCGGTCCGGCTGGCGCCTGCGGTGGCGATGTCTCCCCCTGCCCCACCCGCCTATCGGCGCGGGCTGCTCGATCTGCTGGCCGGGCTTCTGGCGCTGAGGCAGACCACGATGATGATCCTGCGCTCGATCACCCGGTTTCCGGGTCGCGCCTCGGTCACGGTGTTCGGCGTCGCGGCCTCGGTCGCGGTTCTGGTGGCGTCGTTTTCGACCTTCGATGCGATCGAGGCCATGATGGACGAGGTCTTTGACCAGTCGAACCGCCAGCAGGTCACGCTGTCGCTGACGCGGGCGCAGGGCGAAGCGGTGATCGAGGACGCGCGCACCCTGCCCGGTGTACTGGCGGTCGAGGGCGCCTTTGCCCTGCCGGTACGGCTGGTGGCGGGGCACCGCAGCCACCTGATCGCGCTGGAGGCGCGGCGCGCGGGGTCCCAGTTGACGCGGATCGTCGATGGCGAGGGCCGCGAGGTGACGATCCCGGCGGACGGGATCGTGATGCCCGCGCTGCTGGCCGAACGGATGGGCATCCACGAGGGCGACATGGTGCAACTGGAACTGCTCGCCCCACCGCGTGAAACCTGGGAGGTCCGCGTCAGCGCCGTGGTCCGCCAGAGCCTGGGGCAGGCGCTGGTCATGTCGGCGCCGGCCGTCTATTCCCGCCTGCGCAGCGCGCCGCAGGTCAATACGCTGCATCTGGGGGTCGATCCGCTGGCCCTGCCCGCGCTGAATGCGGCGGTGAAATCCACCCCCGCCATCGCCGGACTGGTTCTGTGGACCGAAGTGCGCCGCCAGTTCGATGACTCGATCAGCGAAAACCTGTCCATGATGACGCTGATCTATACCGCGCTGGGTATGCTGATCACCTTTGGGGTGGTGTATAATGCCGCACGCATCCAGTTGAGCGAGCGCGCGCATGAACTCGCCTCGCTCAGGGTGCTGGGCTTTTCGCGGGCCGAAGTCGGCTTTGTCCTGGTCGGCGAGGCGATGCTGCTGGCGCTGATCGCGGTGCCGCTGGGCTGGCTGGCGGGTTATGGGTTTGCGATGGGGATGATGCAGGCGATGTCCTCGGACATGATCGACATTCCGGCCCGGGTGGCCCGGCCGACCTTTGCCTATGCGGGCGCGGTGGTGCTGGGCGCGGCGCTGGGATCGGTTCTGGTGGTGCGACGACGGCTGGACCGCGTCGATATCGCCAGCGCCCTGAAACAGAGGGATTGAGGCATGGCGGCAGGACGTTGGATCATGGGAGCCGTGGCGCTGGCGGCGCTGGGCGCGGCGGCGGTCTGGGCACTGCGCGACGATCCGGTGCCGGTCGATCTGGCGCTGGTGCGGTCCGGGCCGATGGAGGTCAGCGTCGCCGCCGAGGGCATCACCCGCATCCGCGAGGTCTATGCCGTCACCGCCCCCATCGCAGGCACTGTTCTGCGCGCGCCTGTTGCGGTGGGCGATCCCGTGGTGGCCGGTGTCACGCTGCTGGCCGAGATCCGCCCCGCCGAGCCCGCCCTGCTTGACGCGCGCGCCCGCGCGCAGGCCGCTGCGGCGGTGGCCGAGGCACAGGCAGCGGTGCGCCTCGCCGAGGTGAACCTCTCGCGCGCGGAATCCGACCTCGCCTTTGCCGAGGCGCAGCTGGCGCGCAACCGCGATCTGGCGGCGCGCGGAACCATCGCACAGCGCGTGCTGGAAACGTCGGATCAGGCGCGCACCAACGCCCGCGCAGCGCGCGAAGCCGCGCGTTCGGAACTGGCGCTGCACCGCGCCACCCTGGCGCGGACCGAGGCCCTGCTGGTCGCGCCGGGCGACGGGGCCACGACCAACGGCAGTTGTTGCGTGGCGATCCGCGCTCCGACGGATGGCGTGGTGCTCAGCCTCGACGGCGCCTCGGCCCGCCCGGTGCAACCCGGCGTGCCCTTGATGACGCTGGGCGACCCGACCGACCTGGAGATCGAGGTGGACCTGCTCAGCGCCGATGCGGTGCGCGTGACCGAAGGCGCCGCCGCCCATGTCACGCGCTGGGGCGGCCCCGAGGTGCTGGCCGCGCGCGTCCGCCGGATCGAGCCGCAGGCGTTTACCCGCGTTTCGGCGCTGGGGATCGAGGAACAGCGCGTGCGCCTGCATCTGACGCTGCTGAGCCCCCCCGAAGCGCGCCCGGGGCTGGGCGACCGGTATCGGGTCTTCGTGCAGGTGGTGGTCTGGTCGGGCGATCCGGTCCTGCAACTGCCGGTCAGCGCGCTCTTTCGTCATGGCGAGGGTTGGGCCGTCTTTCGCGCCGAAGCAGGCCGCGCGGTGCTGACCCCGGTGGTGACCGGTCAGCGGATGGAGGCGCAGGTGCAGATCCTGGACGGTCTGAGGGCGGGCGATCAGGTCGTCGCCTTTCCCGGCAGCCGGATCGCCAACGGAACCACGATCGAGGCCCGCGCCGGGCAGACCGGCGACTGAGCGGCTGAGGAATGGCGGGCCCGGAGGGTCGTCGCCGACGCGCTCAATGCGCGTCGGCAGGACGATTGCGGGTCATGAAACGCCGGACACGGCGCGAGAGCGCATCGACATAGGTCAGGATCACGGGCACCACGACCAGCGTCAGCAGCGTGGACGAGATGAGGCCACCGATGACCGCATGCGCCATCGAGGCGTTCTGTTCCGCCCCCTCGTGGATGGCCAGTGCCAGCGGCAGCATGCCAAAGATCATCGCCAGCGTGGTCATGATGATCGGACGAAAGCGCGTGGTCCCCGCCTGCACGAGCGCCTCGCGCACCGGCAGACCGGCCATCATGTGGTGGTTGGCATTGTCCACCAGCAGGATCGCGTTCTTGACCACCAGCCCCATCAGCATGACGAAGCCGATCATCGAGAACATGTTGAGCGACGAGCCCCAGGCCATCAGCCCCAGCAGAACCCCGATCAGCGACAGCGGCAGCGCCGCCATGATCGCCAGCGGTTGCGCCAGGCTGCCGAACTGGCTGGCGATCACCAGATAGATGAACACCACCGCCATCAGGAGCGCCGCCCCCATGTTGGCCGAGGTCTCGGCCAGCATCTCGGCATCGCCGCCGAACTGGATCGCCACCCCCGGCGGCAGGTCCAGTGCGGCCAGCCCGGCGGTGATGTCGGTCACCACATCGCCCAGGATGCGCCCCTCGAAATTCGAGGTGATGGTGATCACGCGGGACAGGTTCTCGCGCTCGATGCGGCCCAGTGTTGCGCGCAAGGTGGCGACCTCGCCCAGGGTGACGGCAGTTCCGGCGCGCGGGCTCTGCGCCACGGGCAGGAAGGCGAGCCCTTCCCGCGCGTTGTTGCGCAGTTCTTCCGGCAGGCGCACCACCACGGTCGAGGACGTTCCGTCGCGCTGCCTGAGTTCGGACACTTCCTCGCCTGCGATGAACACCCTCAGCGCCCCGCCCACAGCGGCCGGGTTGACGCCCAGATCGGTCGCCACCTCGCGGTTCAGGATGAAATCCATCAGCGGCTGCGCCGACTCGGTGCCCAGTCGCGCATCCACCGTGCCCGGGGTGGCAACCAGCAGGTCCAGGACACGCGCGGCTGCCAGTTCCAGATCGACCGGGTTGTTGCCCGTCACCTTGATCGTGATCGGGGATTGATCGGGACCGACCCCGCCCCCCGAGGTGACGAGGATCTCGGCGCCGGGAATGACGGCCAGCGCCGCGCGCACCACGGGAACCAGGTCGTTGGCCGACAGCGCGCGCGCGCCCGGCTGGACAAGGTTCGCCACGATCACCGCCTGGTGATCGCCCGTCTGCGTGCCCGCCGCGATCGAGGTGTAGACGCTTTCGACCTCGGGGCGGGTCATCAGGATGCGGGTCACCTGCGCGGCCTTGATCGTGGTGTAATCCGCCGATGACCCAACCGGGGCGTTGACGTTGATCTGAAGGCGGCTTTCGTCCAGCGGCGGCAGGAACTCGGCCCCGATCAGCGGCACCAGTCCGAAACTGCCGACGAACACCGCCAGCGCGCCCGCCAGCGTCACCTTGCGCCAGGACAGGCACCAGACCGGCTGCCAGACGCTCGAACCCGTGCTCGAACCGGGCGACCGCCCGCCCGACAGGACCGCGCTGCACACCGGGACGCGAGGCGGGGTCATACCAGATCGACGACAGCATCGGGTCCAGCGTGAAGCTGACGAACAGCGACACCAGCACCGCCACCGACACGGTGACGCCGAATTCCAGAAAGAACTTGCCGACGATTCCCTGCATGAATGCCAGCGGCATGAACACCGCCACGATGGAAAGCGACGTGGCCAGAACCGCGAACCCGATTTCGGCCGTCCCCTGCAGGGACGCCTCGATATGGGACTTTCCCATGTGCAGATGGCGGGTGATGTTCTCTCGCACGACGATGGCGTCGTCGATGATGATCCCGATGGACAGGATCAGCGCCAGCATCGTCATCGTGTTCAGCGTGAACCCCAGCAGCGCGATCACCGCGAGCGTGCCGAGGATGGAGATGGGCAGCGTCAACCCGGTGATGACCGTCGAACGCCAGGAATTGAGGAACAGGAACACGATCGCGGTGGCCAGAAGTCCCCCCTCGATCAGGGTCGCCTGAACGGTATTGAAACTGGCCTCGATGGGAGTGGCAGCGTTGCGCAAAACATCGATGCGCGCGCCATCGAGCAGCGTGCCGGCCTGAAGGCGTCCGACCGCAGCGAGGACCGCCTGCGCCACCGCGACGGTGTTGCCGCCGTCCACCTTGACCACGTCGATGGCAAGCGCGGCAATTCCGTTGCGAAACGCGCGCCCCTCGGGCTCGGACACGCCCCAGCGCACCTGCGCCAGATCCCCCAGAACGATGGCCGCGCCGCCCTGGCGGGTAACCACCATCGCGCGAAGTTCCTCCAGCGTCGAGACCTCGGTGTTCAACTGCACCGACTGCACCAGGACGCCGTCGATCACCGAACCCGCGGGCAGGATCAGGTTGTCGTTTCGCAGCGCATTGACGACATCGCTGACACCCAGGCTGAACGCGCGCAGGCGGTCGGGGTCGATCAGGACCTCGACCTCGTCCTCGACGGCGCCAACCACGGTCGCGCTGCCGACACCGTCGATGGCGGTCAGCGCAGGGACGACGACATCCTCGGCCAGACGGGTCAGGTCGGTCAGGGTGCGCGTCGGGTCCGAAATGGCCAGCGACAGGACAGGCGTCGCGGTCGGGTTGAAGCGCACTACTGTCGGCGCCCCGGCATCCGATGGCAACTGATCCACGACTGCGGCGATGCGGTCGCGCACGTCCTGCGCGGCGATCATGCTGTCGGTGTCCAGATCGAACATCAGAACGACCGTGGAATGGCTGTTTTGCGAGGTCGAGGTGATCGTGTCGATCCCGGCGAGCGTGTTCACCGCCTCCTCGATGACGGTGGTGATCTCGGATTCCACGGTTTCCGGGCTGGCGCCGGCCCAGGGCGTCAGGATGGCCACGACCGGGAAATCGACGTTGGGATACTGGTCGATGGGCAGGTTGCGATAGGCGTTCACGCCAAAGACGCAGATCGCCACCATGACCATGGCGGCAAAGACCGGTTGCAGGACACTGATGCGCGTCAGGAACATGGATTCAGTCCTCGATCGTTACGGACTGGCCGGCATCGAGCCCGCGCAGGGCCATGGCCACGACCAGATCGCCAGGGGCCAGCCCCCCGGTGATCTGCACCAGAGCGCCTGACGACCAGGCGGGACCGGTTGTCACGGGTTGGGCGAGGGTGCGCCCGTCGCGCACCAGCAGCACCTCTGGCCCGGCGGGGCCGGTGCGCAGCGCGTCGCGCGGAACGGCCAGTTCGCCCTCGGCCACGCGCAATTCGACCGTCCCGGTCACGAAGGTGCCCCCGCGCAGGAAACCGTCGGGATTGGGCAGGCTGAGATAGAACTTGATCGAGCGCGTCCCGCTTTCGGCAACGGGATTGATCCGTTCCACCGTGGCACGCAATGGCGCACGCCCCTCGCCGGGCGGCAGAAGGATCGCGGATTGCCCGACCGCAAGGTCCAGCGTGTCGACGAGGGGGGCGACGGCCTCGATGGTGACGGTGGACAGGTCCACCAGCGAAACGACCTGCGTGCCGGCGCCGACCAGTTGACCTTCCTCGACGGCGCGTGACGAGACGATCCCGGCAAACGGGGCGCGGATCGTGGCCCGCGCCAGGTTGGACTGGGCCAGCCGCACCTGCGTATCCAGCGACCGGGCCGAGGCCGAGAGCGCATCGACCTGTGACTGCGCATCGTCCAGCGCGGTGCGCGAGGCCACACCTGAGGCCGACAGCATGTTCGCCCGTTCCAGCGCGGCGCGCGCGGATTCCAGTTGCACCCGGGTCGATTCCAGGCTGGCCTGCTGGGCCTCGAGTTGCAGGGCGAGGTCGGCAGTGGCGATCTGCACCAGAACCTGCCCCTCGCCCACCGAATCGCCCGCGCGGACGAGCACCTGTTCGGCGATACCCGACACCTGCGCCGACAGGTCCACCTGCCGCGACGGGGCAACGGTGCCCGAAAAGCGCACGGTCTCGGTCAGGCGCATCGGCGCGATCCGAACCACCTCGGACGGATGCAGGATCATGGCCGGTTGCGCCACGGCCGCGGCGGGCAGCCAGAACATCAGGCCTGCGGTCAGGAACAGCGCAGCCAGCGGGAGGGGTGGTCGGATCATTGCGGGGTCTCGGTCTGGAACGGGGCCCGCACGGGGCGGGCGGTCAGGGGGCGGCACTGGGGACGAACCTCGCCAGAGGAGTGCGGCGAGGCGGCATGCTATGGACTTCAGACCGGGGCGACGGCCAGCCGCATGCGGAGGACGAGGCCGACCCCGGTGGCGGGCAGATTGGTCGCGGTGATCGGGGCACCCTTCAGATCATGGCCTTGCCCTCTGGTCTGGGTCAATGTCGGCCGCCTTTTCGTCTTGCTGCGCGCCGTCTCGGCGCTGGCGCGAATGCGGAAGCTGTCGGTTCCGGTCTCGGGGCTTCAGACTTCGGTCACCGGGCCGCCGCGGTCAAGCCCTTTCGGCCGCACGATTTCGCCAGCAGAGGGGCGGTTGGGTCGAGCCATCCGTCCTTCGCCGTCCTCAAGGGCTTCACCGCACCCGAAACGCCCTTCACCGAGGCGGGCGGACAGGTTTGTCGGTGAAACCGGCAGGCCCGCGTTTGACCCGATCTGTGCAACCGAGTTCACCGGGCACAAATCGCTTGACCTCAAAGCGCCCGCAGCCAAGGTTCGGGTGCGTGGACCGGCATGCGGTTTTCACGCAAGCGAGGTGCGGTCGATGGGCGATACTCTGGTGGACCAGAACAGGCTCAGGGTCGTGTGCAACCCGTCGGTCTTTGCGTTCGAGACGACGTCGGACCTCGCGCCGCTGGACGGCCCCGTCGGGCAGGACATCGCGGTCGAGGCCATCCGGCTATCCGCCGACATGCGCCACCCCCGTTTCAACCTGTTCGTCGATGGGCCGGAAGGATCCGGGCGGCATTCGACGGTCCTGCGGATCCTGCAAAGCGTCGCCAGCAACCGACCCGTCCCCGGCGACTGGGTCTATGTCAACAATTTCGCCGAGCCAGACAAACCCCTGGCGATCAGCCTTCCGCCCGGCGAAGCGCCAAAGCTGCGGGATGCCGTCGCGGCCCTGGTCGAGGATCTGGCCAGCCGGATCCCCGCGGTGCTGGTGTCCGAAGATTGCCAGACACGTCGCGCAGCCATCGAGCAGGAATTCTCGACGCGCCGGGAGGCTGCCTTCAAGGACCTCGCCGAAAGCGCCCGAAACCGCAACGTGGCGATCCTGCGCACGCCCATGGGGTTCTCGCTGGCCCCCATGCACGAGGGCGAAATCCTGAAAGCCGATGCCATGGAGGCCATGGTCGAGGAAGAACGGGTCAGGATCGAGGCGGATCTGGAAGCCACCCACGAGGAACTGGAGGATTTTCTGGTTTCGCTGCCCGAACTGGGCCGCGAGCAGCGAGAGGCCCTGGCCGCCCTGAACGCGCGCATGGCGGAAAGCGCCGTCAAATCGGCGATGTCGCGCATGAACCGCGGGTTTGCGCGCAACCCCGCAGTGAAGCCCTATCTGGAAGCCTTGCACAAGGATCTTGTCCTGAACGCGGACCTGTTCCTGGCCTGGGAGCGAAGCAGCGCCGAGGCACCCTTTCCGCGCGGACCCGCCGCCCTTCACGACGACCCGAGCTTTCATCGATACGCCGTGAATGTGGTCGTGACACATCAGGACGCCTCGGCCGCCCCGGTCATTGTCGAGACCATGCCGACGCTGTCAAATCTGACCGGCAGGATCGACTACATGTCCCAGCAAGGGGCGCTCGTCACCGATTTCACCCAGATCAAGCCGGGGGCCCTGCACCGGGCGAACGGCGGTTTCCTGCTGCTCGATGCCAGGCGGGTCCTGACCGAACCGTTCGCCTGGGATGCGCTGAAACGCAGCCTTGAAACCCGGGCGATCCAGATCACCACCGCGGCTGACCGGCTGGGCCTGATCGCGACCACCACAATGGAACCGCAGGCCATTCCGCTGGATCTGCGGGTCGTGCTGGTCGGCGACCAGCAGTTGCTTCTGCTCCTGTCGGAACTGGACCCCGATTTCGGCCAGTTCTTTCGCGTGGCGGCTGAATTCGCCGACGACATGACGCGTGACGCACGCTCGATGGAGCTGTTCGCGCGGGTTCTTGCCACGGTGGGGCGGCAAGAGGGGCTGCGTCCGGTTGCCCGTGATGGCGTCGCAGCCCTGATCGACGCCGCATCGCGCGCGGCGGAAGACCAGCAGAAACTGTCGCTGCGAACCTCCGAGGTGCTCGATCTGATGCGGGAGGCGGATCATGGCGCCTCCGGGGACGGGTCTGCCGTCATCACCGGTGCCCATGTCGCTGCGGTGATCGCCGCCCGCGAGCGTCGGCTTGGCCGGACACGGGAAAGCATGCTGGAGATGGTCCGCGGCGAGAAGATCCTGATTTCTACCACCGGCAGCGTCGTCGGTCAGGTCAACGGCCTGACGGTGGCCGAGATCGGCGAATTGCGCTTTGGCATGCCGGCCCGGATTACCGCCCGGGTCAGGATGGGATCGGGCCGCGTCGTGGATATCGAACGCGAGGCCAGGCTGGGCGGACCGATCCACTCGAAGGCCGTCCTCATCCTGTCGGGCTTTCTGGCCGCCCGCTATGCGGCGGATGTGCCGCTGTCGCTCTGGGCCTCGCTGGTCTTTGAACAGAGCTATGGCCGGATCGAAGGCGACAGCGCGTCGCTGGCCGAACTGTGCGCGCTGATGTCGGCGCTGGCCGAAGTCCCCATAACGCAGTCCTATGCGGTGACAGGCTCGGTCAACCAGCTGGGCGATGTGCAACCCGTCGGCGGCATCAACGAAAAGATCGAGGGCTATTTCCGGATCTGCGCCGAGCGGGGCCTGACCGGGCGACAGGGCGTGCTGATCCCGCGCGCGAACCTGTCGAACCTGATGCTGCGGGACGAGGTGGTCCAGGCCGTGGCCGCCGGACAGTTCCAGATTCACGCCGTATCCCATGTGGACGAGGCGATTGCCCAACTGACGGGTCTGCCCGCAGGCCAGCGAACCGCGAATGGCGAGTTCGAACCCGGCTCGATCAACGCCAATATCGAGGTGCGGCTTCTTGACTTCGCGGATGCGCGGGTCGGGCAGATCGGGCTTCTGGCGGACCGCGATACCGCTGATGGCTGAAGTCTCGCTCAAGCGCAGGCTGGGTCTGGTGCAGGTCGTTCTCTACGGGCTGGGCGTGACCATCGGGGCCGGGATCTATGCCCTTGTGGGCAGCCCGATTTCCCTCGCGGGTGTTCACGCGCCGGTGGCCTTTGTCCTTGCCGCCCTTGTCATGGTCTTTCCGGCCGCCTGCTTTGCCGAACTCACCGGGCGGTATCCCTTTGCCGCGGCCGAGGCGCGCTTTGTCCGCGAAGGCTTCCGGTCCCGTGCCCTCTTCGTGCTGGTCGGGCTTGGCGTGACACTGATCGGGGTCGTCTCGGCCGCGGCCATCGCGCATGGCGCCGTCAGCTATCTGTCACGCGTGATCGATCTGCCGCCGCCGGTGCTGCTGTCGCTCGTCATCGGCGGCAGCGCGATCGTGGCGTCGCTGGGCATACAATCCTCGGTCGGCATTGCAGGCGCACTGACCATCGTGGAGGTCGGCGGCCTGCTGCTGATCATCGGCGGGGGGATCTGGGCCGAGCGCGACATCCTGGGTCAGGCAGCCGAGGCGGTGCCGACCACCTTGTCAGTGCCGGTCTGGGCCGGGGTCATGGCCGCGAGCCTGCTGGCCTTCTTTGCCTTCATCGGCTTTGAGGATATCGATTCGATCGCCGAAGAAACGAGGAACCCCCAGAAGACCCTCGCGCGGGGGATCTTCCTGACCCTGCTGATCACGACCCTTCTGTATCTGGGGGTGGTGCTGACCGTGCTGGCCACCAACGAGCTGACCGAGATCGCCACCCATCCGTCGCCGCTGACGCTGACCTTTGTCCGCAACACCGGCCTTTCCGAGATCGTGTTGGTGTTGATTGCCACTGTCGCCACCCTGAATGGCGTCATCGTCCAGATCCTGATGGCCGGACGGGTCGTCTTTGGCATGGCAAGGGACGGTGAACTGCCCGGCGGACTGGCCCGTCTGTCTGTGCGCACCGCGACACCCGTGCGGGCGACAATGGCCTGCGCGGCTGCGACCCTGGCCCTGGCCCTGGTCTTTCCGATCATCCGACTGGCGGAATTCACCTCGGGGATTACGCTTGCGGTCTTTACCCTCGTCTGCCTTTCGCTGGCCCGCATCCGGGCGCGGGGAACGCCGGCGCCCGCAGGAACCTTCCTCGTCTACCGCTGGGTGCCGATCACGGGTGGGCTCGCCTGTCTTGGCCTTCTCGTGGCCGGTCTCGTGGCATAGCTTTGGGGATCGCGTGCCTGGCGGCGTCGCCAAGGTCGCCCGGATCAGCGGCCGCGCCTTGGCGAGCAGCCGCATCGAAGGCGCCGTGGTAGGCCCGGAGGGACTCGAACCCCCAACCAAGGCGTTATGAGCGCCCTGCTCTGACCATTGAGCTACAGGCCCGGCGTTCCCTGCCTAAGCAGCTTGGGCCGGAGGGTCAAGCCATCCGCAGCGGGTCAGGGGGTTTGGGCGAGGTGGCGAAGAAGGCTGATCCAGGTTTCGCCGTAGCGGCGCTGGTCCAGAAGGTCGAACCCCAGACCCGCCGGTTGCGGCGCGTTTTCTTCCCACACCACCACCGCGCCGGGGGCGAGCCACCCCCCCACCTGCGCCGAGGCCAGCGCGCGCGCGCCCAGCCCCAGCCCATAGGGCGGATCGAGGAACACGAGCCCGAACCCCGGTCCGCGGTTCTCGCCGAGATCGGTCGCATCGCGCCGGTAAAGCCGGGTCACCCCCATCGCGCGCAGCTTTTCGATATTGGCCCGGATCAAGGCGCGCGACGCAGCGCCATCATCGACCAGCGTCACCTGCACGGCCCCGCGCGACAGCGCCTCGAGCCCCAGCGCCCCGGTGCCCGCGAAAAGGTCGAGCACCCTTTGCCCCCTCACCAGATCGCCCCACCTGCCCTGACAGAGCATGTTGAACAACGCCTCGCGCACGCGGTCGGTCGTCGGACGCAGATGCGCTGACGGATCCCCGGCGCCGACCTCGGCCAGATGAGTCCCCCGGTGCGTGCCGCCGACGATCCGCATTCAGCGCCTCACAACAGCGATTTCAGGTCGGTCGCGGGATCGGCGAGCGCCTCGGCCGCGGGCTGCTTGCCGGTTTCCAGCAGGCGCTTGCCCACCATGTAGCCGCGCGGATCGTTCAGCGCGTCGACGGCAAGGAAGGTCTCGCCCCGGAAATACCAATGGCTGCGCGACGCCCCCGAAATCCGGGTCACGACCCGGTCATAACCGGTGTTCAGCCCGGCGATCTGCAGCTTCATGTCGTATTGGTCCGACCAGAACCACGGCATCGGCAGGTAAGGCTTGCCCGCACCCAGCATGTTGGCCGCGACGGATTCAGACTGGTCGATGGCGTTCTGCACGCTTTCCAGACGGATGCGCGAGCCCTTGTAGACAAAGCTGGCGCAGTCGCCCGCCGACCAGATCGCCGGGTCCGAGGTGCGCCCGAAAGCATCTGTGGCGATACCGTTGTCGATCACCAGACCGGCCTCGCGCGCCAGACGGTCACCCGGCAGGATGCCAATGCCGACGATGGCAAAATCGACCGGGATATGGCTGCCATCAGCCAGATCGGCGCCGTTCACCCGCCCGTCGCCGGTCAGTCGCACCAGACCCAGCCCCTCGCGGATGGTCACGCCGTGGGCGGTATGCAGGGCGCGCATCGCATCGGCCGTTTCAGGCGCCGCCACGCGACCCAGAATGCGGGGGGCGGCCTCGATCAGGGTCACGATCAGACCCTTTTTCGCCGCGACTGCGGCGGCTTCGAGCCCGATATACCCCCCGCCCACCACCAGAAGCCGCCGACCCGCCACGAACTCGGGGACCATGGCGTCGATGTCGGACAATCGCCGCACACCGTAAACGCCGACCAGATCGCCCCCGATCGCCGCAGGCAGGCGACGCAGGTCGGCCCCGGTGGTCAGGGCAAGCTGGTCATAGGCCAACGCCTGATCGCCCAGCCAGACCTGCCGGGCGGCGGGGTCGATGCGACTGACCGTGGCCCCGGCCAGCAGGGTGATGCGCTGTTCGTCATACCAGGCGCGCGGACGCAGAAAGAGACGCTCCAGTTCCATCTCGCCCATGAGGTATTTCTTCGACAGCGGCGGGCGCTGATAAGGCGGCACGGGTTCGTCCCCGATCAGCGTCAGGTCGCCCGCATAGCCCAGCGCCCGCAGCTTTGCCACCAGGGCCGACCCGGCCTGACCCGCCCCCACAACCACGATGCCGCCCATGTCCCTCTCCCGCCTTGCAAATCGCCGAGGCACACTGGAACGTGCGCCGAGGGGGCTTATATCGCACCCGTTCGTCCAAACCCAGACCAGGAGAGAGTTTCCATGTCCATTTCCGAAGGCGCCCGTCTGCCCGACGCCGCCCTTGTCAAGATGGGTCCGAACGGGCCCGAGGCGGTCAGCGTTTCGGCCCTGACCGCAGGGCGCAAGGTGGTGATCTTTGCGGTGCCCGGGGCGTTCACGCCAACCTGCCACACGGCGCATATGCCCGGTTTCATTGCGGTCAAGGACCAACTGGCCGCCAAGGGCATCGATGAGATCGTCTGCATCTCGGTCAATGATGCCCATGTGATGCGGGCCTGGGGCGAGGCGACCGGCGCCACTGCGGCGGGGATCACCCTGCTGGCGGACGGAATGGGCGAGTTCACCGACAAACTGGGCATGACCTTTGACGCTGCCGTGGTCGGCATGAAAGGGCGCTCGAAGCGCTACGCGATGATGGTCGAGGACGGAGTGGTCAAGGTCTGGCACCCCGAGACGACGCGCGGCTGCGAGGTTTCCGGCGGCCCGGCGATGGTGGCGGCGCTGTGATGCGGGGGTGGGGTGAAACCCCACCCTACAGGTCGGCGCGTAGGGTGGGATTTCATCCCACCCTAACCGGCAAAGCGGTCCATGGCACGGGCGAGCGCGAGGTCCAATTCGGTCAACCCCTTGGCGTCGTGCGTGGTCAGCACCACTTCGACCCGGTTCCAGACATTCGTCCATTCCGGGTGATGGTCGAGCTTTTCCGCCTCCATCGCCACGCGGGTCATCCAGCCAAAAGCTGCATTGAAATCCTTGAAACGAAAGGATTTCTGCAGTGCATCGCGACCCTCGGCCAGCGTCCAGCCGTCTTGTGCCAATGCCTCCAGTGCCGCCTGCCGCGCGTCGCCTTCCAACCGGTTCGGCCGCGCCATCACGAGTCCATCTCGAGCCCGCGCAGACGCGCGGGGCGGTCCTTGAGGCGGTCCCAATAGGCGACGAAGGCCGGGCGCACCGGCAGGGTCTTGAACATCATGCCCCAGCCCACCTGACTGCCGACATAGACATCCGCAGCCGTGAACCTGTCCCCGGCAACATAGGGGCTGGCCGCCAAGCGCCCCTCCAGCACCGCGACGGCATCCTCATAGGATCCATAGCCGACCATGCCCCTGCGCTCGGGCGGAATGGTGAAACCCAGGGTGTTGTTGACGACCGCCGACTCGATCGGCCCGGCGGCAAAGAACAGCCAGCGGTAATAGGCCGCGCGCTCGTTTGGGCGGGGTGCAAGGCCGGCCTCGGGGAAAGCCTCGGCGAGATAGGCGCAGATCGCCGCCACCTCGGTCACCACCTGCCCATCGTGGACAATGGTCGGCACCTTTCCCATCGGGTTGATCGCCAGATAGTCGGGCGCCTTCATCGTGGTCCCGTACTCCAGCACATGGGTCTGGTAGGGCTGGCCGATCTCCTCCAGCATCCAGCGGGCGATCGCCCCCCGCGAGCGCGGATTGGTGTAAAAGTCGATCATTCTGTCTCCTCCTCGGCCGTGCTGCGGCGAAACGGGCCGCATGCAGCGAGCGTTTCCATATCTTGCCCGACTGCGCGGGCTTCGGCGGCCAGGTAATCGGCGACTGCATCCTGAAAGCGGGCATCGGCAAAGGCATGCAGCGAATGCACCTCGGCGGGCAGATAGCCGCGCGCCAGCTTGTGCTCGCCCTGCGCGCCGGCCTCGACACGGGGCAATCCATGGCGGAGCGCCCAGTCGATCGCCTGATAATAGCACAATTCGAAATGCAGGCAGGGGTGATCCTCGATGCAGCCCCAGTAGCGGCCAAACAGCGTCTGGCGCCCGATGAAATTCAGCGCGCCAGCGACCGGGCGCCCGTCCCGTTCCGCCAGGATCAGCAGGATATCGCTGCGCATCGTGGCCTGGATCTCGTCGAAAAAGGCGCGGGTCAGATAGGGGCGACCCCATTTGCGGCCGCCCGTATCCTGATAGAAGGTCCAGAATGCGTCCCAGTGTCCGGGCCGCAGATCATCGCCGGTCAGGGCCCGGATCGTGCCGCCAAAGCCCTGCGCCACCGCGCGCTCACGTCGGATCGTCTTTCGCTTGCGCGACGAGAGCGCGGAAAGGAACCCGTCGAAATCGCCGTACCCGGCGTCCTGCCAATGGTATTGCGTGGTGACACGGTGCAAGAACCCCTCGGCGGGGCCCAGCGCGGCCTCGTCAGCGGTGCAGAAGGTGACATGGGCCGAGGACATCCGGTTCCCCGCCATCGCCTCGCGCAGGGTGGCCAGCAGCGTAGCCCGCAGTCCGGGATCGCCCAGCAGGCGCGCCCCGGTCGCCGGGGTGAAGGGCACGGCGGATTGCAGCTTGGGGTAATACCGCCCTCCCCCCCGCGTCCAGGCATCGGCAAAGGCGTGGTCAAAGATGTATTCGCCCTGGCTGTGGCTTTTCACATAGAGCGGCATTGCCGCCACCAGCCGCCCGCCCCGGCGCAGCACCAGATGCTGGGGCTGCCAGCCTGTCCCCGGCCCGACCGACCCCGAACGCTCCAGTGCGCTGAGGAACCGGTGCGTGGTGAACGGGTCAAGCGGGCGGGCCCCCGGCGAGGTCAGCGCGTCCCACTCGCCCGGGTCGAGCGACTCCATCGCGGTCACAATCTGGGCCTGCATCCTGTCCCCCGGGCGCTGATGCGTGCAAAGCTGGTGGCCGCCCGCGTCCCGTCAAGGGGCAAGAGCTGCGAGGTAACCCTCGAAGGTGATGTTCTGGGCAACCCGACGGGCAATCGCTTCGTCCCGGGGGGAAGATATTGTCCAACAGAGCACCGCGGCGCCCTGTGCGCGCAATTCGGCTACGCGCGGACGTTCAAGGTCGCACCAATGGTGCGAGATGAAGCTGGCTCCCACCGCGTCAAAGTCTCGGATCGCTGCCAGGGCCTGCCAGTGCGCCGACAGTTCGGGACCCGCGTCGGCGGGGAAATCCTCGGCCGGGAATTCATAGGTGGTCAACCCGCGCGGAATCCCGGGGGAAAGCCGTTGCATATGCGCGACAGCCGAAGGGTTGAAGGACATCACCGCCACCGGCCCGCCGTAGCCGTCGAGCGCGCGCGCCACCGCGGTTTCGAGTACGCCATCGGTCGGCCCCATGACGCCGGACTGGTCCTTGATCTCGATCAGCAGCGGGACGCGGCCCGCGACGGCCTCCAGCACCTGGGGCAGGGTCGGGATCGGCGCATCGCTGTGGCGGACGACAAGGCGCTGAAGGACCGCCCGGTTGTGCGCCCGGATCGGTCCGGCACCCTCGGTCAGCCGGTCGAGCGTATCATCGTGAAACACCATCGCCTCGCCATCGGCGCTAGGTTGCACATCGATCTCGATTGCATAACCATTTGCCAAAGCGGCGTGGATGGCAGGAAGCGAATTTTCCGGGCGACGCTGGGTCAGGTCATGCAGGGCACGGTGCGCGATCGGCAGGCGCAGAAGACCCTCGGGCAGGGCGGGACGCATCAGGCAATCTCGAAGATGGCTTCGATCTCGACCGCGACGCCGAGCGGCAGCGAGGGGGACCCCACGGCCGAACGCGCATGGCGCCCGGATTCCCCCAGAACCGCCACCAGAAGGTCCGAGGCGCCGTTGATGACCTTGGGGTGTTCGGTGAAATCGGCGGTGCAGTTGACAAAGCCGGTCAGCTTGACCACCCGCCGCAAACGCGACAGGTCACCGCCCAGCGCCGCCCGGGCCTGCGCCAGCAGCGACAGAGCGCAGGCCTGGGCGGCGGCGGCGCCGGCCTCGGTCGACAGATCGGCCCCCAGCTTGCCTGACCTGCCCCGACACATAGATCAGCCCCCCTGAAATCACCCAGGGCACGTAGTTTGCCGCCGGCGCCGGCGCGTCCGGGAGTTCGAGACCGAGGGCGGCAAGGCGGGATTCGACACTCTGCGTCATGGAGAGACTCCTTTCAGGATGGTGCGCAGCAAAGCATGTCTGGCGGCGAACGAAAAGCCCTCAGCCCTCGCGCAGAGCCCGACGCAGATGGGTGGCAAGCGGCGCCACCAGATAGGCCAGCGGTGTGCGCTCGCCGGTGGCGATAAAGGCCTCGACCGCCATCCCGGGCACCAGCGGGCGCAGCGCGACCTGCGCAAGGGACTGATCCGAAAACAGGATTTCCACGCGATAGTATCGCTGGCCCGTGCGGTCGTCGAAAAAGGGCGCGGGCGAGATCGCGGTAACTCGCCCGTCAAAGTCCGGCAGGTCGCGTGCCGCCAGAGCCGGCAGGCGCAACCGCGCGGACTGACCGACATGGACGTGATCGATGTCGTCGGGCCGGACCCGGACCAGCAGAACCGGCCGGGGCTGGGGGGCAAGGATCTGCATTGCCTCGACCGCCGGACGCAGCACGCCCTCGGTGCCAAAGGTTGCCAGGCCGTGCACGATCCCGGCCGCAGGGGCGCGCAACACCAGCCCGTCGCGGCGGTCCCTGAGAAGGGCGGCCCGAGCGGCCAGCTCCAGCCGTTCCAGCGCAACCTGCGCGCGCCCCTCGGCGGCTTCCTGCCGATAGCGGGCTTCCAGCGCCTCGATCTGAAGGTCGATTTCGCCCAGCCGCTGATCGATCTCGGCACTGCGCGCGGCGATGCCGACCAACAGCGAGTCCAGACGCGCAGCTTCGCGCGCGAGGTCGGCGCGACGGGTTTCGGGCGCGAGGCCCTGCGCGAGGAGACGCTCGATCCGGTCCAGTTCGTGCCGAACCAGGGCTTCCTCGACCCGGGCGGACTCTGCCTGCCGCCACAAGCCGTCCCGTTCGGCCTCGGCCTGTCGGCGACGTTGTCGCAACTGCGCAACGTCACGCGCCAAGGCGGTCCGCCGCGCCTGATAGAGAATCACCTGGTCGGCATGCGCCTGCGCGAGCACCGGATCGGGCGAGGTGTCAGGCGACGGATAGGGCGTCGTGTCACGCTCGGCGACCAGACGGGCTTCGCGGGCCTCGGCTTCGGCCATGCGGGCCTCTATCAAGGCAAGTTCGGTGTCGATGGCGCGCGAATCCAGGCGGATCAGCACGGCACCTGCATCCACCGACTGCCCCTCGCGCACCGCAATCTCGACGATGGGCCCGCCCTCCGGATGCTCGACCGGATGGCGCAGGGGCGTCGCGTCGACCTCTCCGACGGCGATGACCGCGCCGGTTATGGTGACCTGCGTGGCCCAGCCCCCCAACCCCACGACCAGCAGCAGACACAGGGCGAGGCCTCGCCACAGCGGTGCCCGGACATCGAGCGCCCGTTCCACGGTCATGGCGCCCCTCCCGCGCGGGCGCGCACGACTTCGGTGTGACGCCGGACAAGGTCACGCAGCACCGATTCGCGCGGTCCGAAGCCGGTCTGCGCGCCGGCGTCGAGCACCAGGAGGTCATCGCATTCCGCGATCGAGGCCGGTCGATGCGCGGTGACAACCACGATCGTTCCCAGGGCCTTGAGGGTGCGGATGGCGGCATTGAGCGCGGCCGATCCGTCGGCATCGAGATGGGCGCTGGGTTCATCGAGAATTACCAGTGCTGGGTCGCCGAAAAAGGCCCGCGCGAGGCCAATTCGCTGGATCAGCCCGGCGGGAAGGGGGGCACCGGGCGGACCGGCACGTGTCTGGTACCCTGCGGGCAAGGCGACGATGGCGGCATGCGCACCAGCCAGCCGGGCAGCGCGGCAGATGGCCTCGGGATCGGCCAGCGGGTCATGGCGGGCGATCGCATCCGCAATCGTGCCCGACCAAAGCGCAACACGCTGAGGAAGATAGCCAGTTCGGTACGGGGGGAGCGCAGCCAGCGGAGTGTCGCCCAGACGAAGCGATCCGGCGCCGGGCGCGACGGCCCCCGCCAGAACGCGGGCGAGCAGGCTCTTGCCCGCACCGCTGGGCCCGATGACGCCAAGGGCGCGACCCGGGGTCACGTCGAAACCGCCAAGGCGCAGCAACGGTCCGGTTCGGTCTGGCCCCGGAACAAACAGGCCCCGGATCCGAAGCGGCGCGCGGATTTCGGCGGTCGGCGCCGGTGGTGCGGCGTCGGCACCCTCGTACAGAGTCAGGCGCAATCGGCGCCACCCGGCGATGCCCGCCAGCAGCAGACCCCACTGGCTGGCAAGTTGTTCGACCGGCGCGAGGGCGCGCCCCAGCAGGATCGACGCGCCCACCATCATCCCGGCCGACAGCGCATCCTGCAACACCAGCCAGGCGCCCGCCGCCAGCGCAGCCGATTGAAGGAACAGCCGGAAAGCCCGGGCCTGCGCGGTGTTGCGGGCGCTCCCGTCGGCGACACGCACCTGCGCCACCAGGGCGGAGGCGCGAAAGCCCTGCCAGCGGTTGACAAGGCCCGGCGACAGCCCGGCCACCAGATCCGGCCCCGCCGCGTCGATCTCGGCGCGCAAACGCTCGGCGTTGTCGCTTTCGCGCCAAGCGCGCGCCTGCGGCTGACGCTGGGCCAGATGCGCAACCGCAGCCATCACCGCCAGCGTCAGCGCCCCCCCTACTGCCAGCCATCCAAGCAGCGGGTGAACCAGCGCAAGCAGGACGACAAAGGCCGGGGTCCAGGGCAAATCGAGCACCGCGAGCGCGAGGTTGCTCCCCGCGAGGCGCTGCACGGCGTCGATGTCGCGCAGCGCAGCGGCAGGGCGCGGATCCGGGGGATCGCGCAGATGCGCATGCAGACTGGCCTCGAACAGGCGGGGCTCCAGCCGCTGACGCAGCCGCGCACCGAATCGGACCAGCAACTGCGCCCGCGCATTGTCCAGGCCCGCCATTGCCGCAAAAAGGGCGGCGACGAGCAGAAACAGCGCGGCAAGGGTTTCGACCGAACGCCCCGGCAGAACCCGGTCATAGATCTGCAGCATGAACATGGGTCCGGCCAGCATCAAGAGGTTCGACACGGCACCAAATCCCAGCACGGCCAGCCATAGCCCGCGATTGTTGCCCCCTGAATGATCCGACCCGGCGCCCACCTGCCCGCTCCTTGCCATCAGAGGTGTCAACGGTTGCCCTGCCGTGTCGGCCCCTGTTAACATCGGGCTAGCACATCATCTGCTATCATCCGGTAAACGACCGATGGGAAACTCTGGCCTTGACCCTTGTCCTTCGTCCTCTCGTTCTGGTTCTCGGCCTCCTGGCGACCCTGGTGGCCTGTACCGCGCCGCCCCCTCCGCCCGGGGTCAATGACCCGTTCGAGGCGACCAATCGCGCCCGGTTCGAAGCCAACATGGCCCTGCTTCCCTCGGCACGCGCCGAGGCGCCCCCGCGCCTCAATCCATTTCGCCGCGCAGTGGCCAATGTTGGCGACCTGCTGGGAACACCGTCGAGTATTCTCAATGATGTCTTGCAGTTGCGCCCCGACCGCGCGGTCGAGAATGCCTTGCGCCTGACCATCAATGCCACGGTCGGTCTGGGCGGGATTCTGGATCCGGCCGGGCATCTGGGCATCCACGGGCGCCGGAGCGATTTCGGCGAGACGTTGCATCGCTGGGGTGTCGGCGAGGGGGCCTATGTGGTGCTGCCGCTGTTTGGCCCGTCGACCGAACGCGATGCCGCAGGCCTCGTCGTCGATCTGGCCATCGATCCGCTGCGATTCGTCCTGCCCCCGCGCGAATTCGGCTGGAGCCTCGCGTTGCGCGGTGCCGGGCAATTCGCCAGCGCGGCCGAAAATGCCGACCTGCTCGACGCGAATGTGATGTCGACCGCCGACCCATATGCCCAGGCGCGTCTTCTCTACCTTCAGTCGCGGCGCTATCATCTCGGGGTAGAAACCGAGGATGAGTTCATTGACCCCTATGCCGATTTCTGACCCGAGCCGCCGCACCTTCCTCCTGGGGATGGCCTTTGGCGCACTGACAATGGCCGGTCCCGCTGCGGCATTGACCCAGGCCGAGTCGCGGACGTTGATCGACCGGGTGATGGGCGAGGTACAGGGGATCATCAATTCGGGCGCGCCGGAGCCCCGCATGATCGCGCAGTTCGAGGAGTTGTTCCAGCGCTACGGCGACGTGCCGGCCATCGCCCGTTCGGCGCTGGGGCCGCCGGCGCGCGCTGCATCCGCGGCGCAACTCAGCGCCTTTACCAACGCGTTTCGCGGCTACATGGGCCGAAAGTACGGGCGCCAGTTCCGCCGCTTTGCAGGCGCGCGCGCCGAGGTTCTCGGTTCGCGCGAAGTGCAGGGCTACTGGGAGGTCATCACCACGATGACCATGCGCGGCGAACCCCCGTTCGAGGTGCGCTGGCAAGTGAGCGACCGCAGCGGGCGGCCGCTGTTCTTCAACCTGATCATCGAAGGGGTGAACCTGCTGGCCGCCGAACGCCAGGAAATCGGCACCATGCTGGAGCGCCGTGGCGGTAATCTGGACCGGATGATCCAGGACTTGCAGCAGGCGGGCTGAACACGGTCGTCCGAGTCAGCCCCCACCCAGGATCCCTTCGAGTAAACCCCGCACAGTATCGGATATGCCCCCGCCCGACCCCTGCTGGCTTCCCGGCGTCCCGCGGGTGGTGGGCGGTTCCAGATCCGGGCGCGTGGGAACGCTCATCGGCAGCGGATGCATCGGCGTGCCGCGATGAATACGAACCATGGTCTCGCTCCAGATGTCGGCAGGCAGCCCCCCGCCGGTGACCCCGGTCAGCGGGGTGTTGTCGTCATTGCCCATCCAGACACCAACGACATAATCGGCGGTAAACCCGATGAACCAGGCATCGCGGGCCGAGGTGGTCGTGCCCGTCTTGCCCGCCGCCTGCCGCCCGTCAGGCAGCCGCGCGCGTCGACCGGTGCCATAGGGCGCCTCGATCACCTGGGTCATCATCCAGACCAGACGGTGGGCGGCCTCCTCGCTGATCACCCTCGCGCCGATGCCCGATCCAATGGTCATGAGGGGCGTGCGTTCCCCCGCCAGGGTCAGCGAGGTGAAGCCGTAGGGGCGCACCGACGAGCCGCCGTTCAGGAGCCCCGCATAGGCTGCGGTCATGTCGAGCAGGGTCGCCTCGCTCGATCCCAAGGCCAGCGAAGGGCCCTCGGCCATTTCGGAATGCAGACCGAAGGCGTTAGCGGCAGCCCGCACGCGTGCCCGTCCCATCGCCTCGGAGATGCGCACCGCAGGGATGTTCTGCGAGCGGGCCAATGCCTCGGCCAGAGTCATCATACCAAGGAAATCATTGGTATAATTGCGCGGTGTCCAGGCGCCTGATCCGGGCACGTTGATGGTCAGCGGGGCATCCTGCACCATGTCGTAAGGCTGGTAGCCGTCCTCCATCGCCAAGGCATAGACGAAGGGTTTGAAACTGGACCCGGTCTGTCGCAGCGCCTGAGTGGCCCGGTTGAACCCGCCTGTCACATAACTTCGTCCACCGACCATGGCCCGCACCGCACCGTCCGCCGACATCACGATGATCGCCGATTCGGCAACCGAACCGTCGCGCACCCGTGTGGCATAGACCTCGGCCAGGGCCTCTTCGGCGGCGCGCTGGACATGGGGGTCCAGCGTGGTCTGGATCATCACGTCCTCGGTCGTATCGCGGGTCAACCAGGCCGGGCCCGTCTGCATCACCCAATCGGCAAAGAACCCCCCGGTCGGACGCTCGGCTGCCTCGTGCAGCACGGCGGGCCGGGCGCGGGCCTCGGCCAGTTGGGCGTCGGTCAGATAGCCCTGCTCGTGCATCAGCCCCAGAACCACCCCCGCCCGCCCCTGCGCACGTTCCAGATTGCGGGTCGGCGCGTAATAGGAGGGCGCAACCAGAAGCCCGGCCAGCATCGCCGCCTCTGCCGGGCGCACATCGGCGGCCGCGCGCCCGAAGTAACGCTGCGCCGCGGCCTCGAAGCCGCGCGACCCAGCCCCCAGAAAGGCACGGTTGATGTAGATGGTCAGGATTTCGGCCTTGGTGAACCGCAGTTCCAGCGCAAAGGCATAGGGCAGTTCCTGCAACTTGCGCCAGACCGTGCCGCGGCGGCAATCCGCCTCGTACTCGGCTTCGCTGGACCAGACCGCAGGATCAAAGTCCCGCCCCAGGCACAGAAGTTTCGCCACCTGTTGCGTGATGGTCGACCCTCCCGCCCCGCTGAACGG
>CALEZJ010000532.1 GCA_937927885.1 uncultured Paracoccaceae bacterium
GTTCCGCAGCTTTCACCCCGGCGGGCAACTGGGCGCACGGCTGGCACGGGTTCGCCAGTTGATGCATGGCGAGGGCAGCATTCCGCTGGTGCATCTCGACACGCCAATGCCCGAGGCGATCCTGATCATGACCCGCTTCGGATTTGGCGTGACCGGGGTTCTGGACAGCGCGGGTATTCTGGTCGGTGTCATCTCGGACGGGGACTTGCGCCGCCACATGGATGGGCTGATGACACGCAGCGCCGGGCAGGTTGCCACCCGCAGCCCCATCACCGTGGCCCCGGATCAGGCCGCCGCCGAGGCCGTCGCCCTGATGAACGACCGCAAGATCCATGCGCTCTTCGTCATCGACGAAAGCCGAAAGCCGCTGGGTATCCTGCGGCTGCACGATTGTCTGCGCGCCGGCGTGGTGTAAGGAGAAGCCATGAGCCACATCGTCACCATCGGCGACATTGCCATCGGCGGGGCCAACCCCTTTGCTCTGATTGCCGGGCCCTGCCAATTGGAAAGCCATGCCCATGCCCGCCAGATGTGCGAGGGCCTTCTGGAGGCCTGCGCGCCGACGGGCACCCGGCTGGTCTTCAAGGCCAGCTATGACAAGGCCAACCGATCCTCGATCTCAACCCAGCGCGGGTTGGGGATGGACAAGGGGCTGGAAATCCTTGCCGCGATCCGTGCCGAATACGGGGTTCCGGTGCTGACCGACGTACACGAACCCTGGCATTGCGCCGTCGCCGCCAAGGCGGTCGATGTGCTGCAGATCCCGGCCTTCCTGTGCCGCCAGACCGATCTGCTGTTGGCAGCGGGCGAGACGGGCAAGGCGGTGAATGTGAAAAAGGGCCAGTTCCTGGCGCCCTGGGACATGAAGAACGTCGCGACCAAGATCGAAAGCACCGGCAATCGGTCGATCCTGCTGTGCGACCGAGGAACCAGCTTTGGCTACAACACCCTCGTCACCGATTTCCGTGGCCTGCCGGTAATGGCAGCGACCGGCTGGCCAGTGGTGTTCGACGCCACCCATTCGGTACAGCAGCCGGGCGGACAGGGCACCACCAGCGGCGGGCAGCGCGAATTCGTGCCGGTTCTGGCGCGTGCGGCCTGCGCGGTGGGAATCTCGGCGCTGTTCATCGAAAGCCATCAGGACCCTGACACCGCCCCCTCGGACGGGCCCAACATGGTGCCCCTGGCGCAGATGAAGGCCCTGATCGGCCAGTTGCGCGCCTATGACGCGCTGACCAAGGAAACTCTCCATGCGTGATGCCGTCATCATCATCCCGGCGCGTTATGCCTCGACCCGCTACCCGGCCAAACCGCTGGCAAAGCTGAAAGGCGCCTCTGGCGTCGAGCGCAGCCTTCTGGAGCGCAGCGTCATGGCGGCGCGCGCGGCCGCCGTGGCGACGCGCGGGGTGACCGGCGTCTTTGTCGCCACCGATGACGAACGCATCGCCGACGAGGCCCGCCGCATTCATGCCGATGTCATCCTGACATCGCCCGAGTGTGCCAACGGAACCGAACGCGTCGCGCAGGCGGTGCAGCGCGCCGGTCTGACACAGCCCATCGTGGTCAACCTGCAAGGCGATGCGCCCCTGACCCCGCCGCATTTCGTCGCGGCCCTGATCGGCGCGATGCGCGACGACGAGGCGCGGCAGGTTGCCACCCCCGTCCTGCGCTGTGACCGCGAGGCACTGGACAATTTCCTGGCCGATCGCAAGGCGGGGCGGGTAGGCGCGACCACCGTGGTGCGCGACATGCAGGGGAATGCGATCTATTTTTCCAAAGAGGTCATCCCCTTTACCGGCAGCCTCAAGCGTCACGATCCGATCCCGGTTTTCCACCATGTCGGTCTTTATGCCTATACGCCCGAGGCGCTGCGGCTTTATGCCGGGCTGACCCCCGGCGCGCTGGAGCAGATCGAGGGGCTGGAGCAACTGCGTTTCCTCGAACACGGACACAAGATCGCCGCTGTCGAGGTTTCGGCGCCCGGCGCGGCCTTCTGGGAGTTGAACAACCCCTCGGACGTGCCGTTGATCGAAGGCTATCTCAAGCGGATGGGCATGGACTGACGCGGACCCCCGCCCCGGGACGGACCCGGGACGGATTGAACACCTCTGTATTGGGGCTTCAGAAGATTTCGATGTAATTTCCCAATGTGGAAAGATCGTCGAAGTCCTCAAGCACGATCACGGTGCCGCCGACGCCGCTGAAGTCCAGCACAAGGTTGCCGTTGTCATCCATCGCGCCAAAGCGGTCGACCACCTGCTGGGCTGTCAGGGTTCCCGCGCTGTTCCATATCCAGTCGTCCAGCCGCAATCTGTCCCCCTCGGACGGGCTGAAATCCATGATCCGGTTGTTGCCCTGGCCCTGAAAGAACTCGAACACATCCGCCCCGGCATCGCCCCACAGGATGTCGTTGCCCGCCCCGGCACGAAGGGTGTCGTTGCCGTCGCCGCCCCGGATCCTGTCGTTGCCGTCACCGCCAACCAGCCGGTCATTGCCCGCGCCCCCGAAAAGCTGGTCATTGCCGGTTCCGCCATGGAGTTCGTCATTGCCACTGCCCCCGCCCAGCGTGTCATTGCCGGCCTCGCCCTGAAGGGTGTCGTTCCCCGTGCCCCCCAGCAATCGGTCGTTACCGGTGCCACCGCGCAAGAGATCGTTGCCATCATCACCCGACAGCCAGTCGTTGCCGCTGCCACCGTCCAGCGTGTCGTTGCCGGCACCTCCCAGCAACCTGTCTTTCCCACTGTCGCCGAACAGCAGATCCGCACCCCCTCCCCCTTCCAGGGAATCATTCCCGCTGCCGCCATGCAACCTGTCGTTCCCTGCCCCACCGAAAAGCGTGTCCGCGCCGCTGCCGCCCAGCAAGCTGTCGTTACCACCTTCGCC
>CALEZJ010000533.1 GCA_937927885.1 uncultured Paracoccaceae bacterium
TGACGAGGTTGGCGATGTTCACGCCGACGATGATGATGGTGCCGCCGTCGGTCAGGTCGAATTCCGGCTCGACGCCATGCAGCGCGGTGAGCGAAGCCTGCGGGTCAAGGTCGATCGCCAGCACGCGGTAGCCCAGCAGCGCCAGACGCTGGGCCAGATGCGCGGCGGTGGTGGTCTTGCCCGATCCGCCTTTGAAATTCATCACGCCGATGACCTGAAGATGATCCCCCGCGCGCCGCCCGGGCAGGTAGTCGCCGGGTTTTCTGGCCGTCTTTTCAAGGAGTTCACGAAGCGCCTGAATATCCTGCACGCTGTAGAGCCGCCGCGCGCCGGGCGTGGTTTCGGGTGAAGGGCCCTTGCCTTCGAGGTTGAGTTTGCGCAGGTAGGAATCGTTGACCCCCAGCAAGGCGGCGGCCTCGCCCGAGGTGAAGCGGCGCATGGCCTTGGACGCATCGGGGGGAAACAGGCTCTCGCGCTGCGAATGCAGTTGCGCGGCGAGGCGTTCGGAATGGTCGCGGATGACCGCGTTGAGGTCATCCGGTGCGGTCGGTCTGCTCATGGCCCTCGTCTCGTGCTCGGGGTCCGTGGTTTCGTGTTCACGGATATTGGCGTTTGATCACGCTTTTTCGTGACTATTGCGCCACTCGCCCGATTCGCGCAAGGGGGATTCCAGATGTTGTGGGGTCCGGGGTGTCAATGACTATGGCAGGGCAGGGGGGCGGTTGGAAACAAAACCAGCTTGCTGCTGCGGTCCAGCCAGCCGATCACCGGCAGTCCGCGCATGAAGGGGGAAACCGGCGCCAAGGTTCCGGCATCAATGAGTTTGCCTCATGCAGGAATCATATATCTGCGTGGCCGATTTTTTTCGCTGCGGCTAGCGTGATCTACGGACCGGTGAAGAGCGGCGCGGGTGGGGAGGCCTGACCGAATCGTGCACTTCGTCGGTATCGCGCGCAACAGGGAGGGTGCGGGAATGTCATTCCGTTTCGTAATTCTGGCCGGTGCGGCCCTGGCGGCGCAGGTGTCGCTGGCATCAGCGGCCTTGGCCCAAGGCACGGGCGACGGCCTGCCGAGTGTATCGGTCTGGACCTCGTATCCGACCGGAACCGCCTATTATACCCATGCCTCGGTGATCGGTGGCATGATGCAAACCCAGCATGGCAGCAATATCCGTGTCATTCCGGGGCGCAACGACATTGCCCGCCTGACGCCGCTTCGCACGGGTCGGGCCGATTACACGATGGGCGGAATTGCGATCTATTACGCTCAGGAAGGGCTGTATTCGTTCGATTCGACCGAATGGGGGCCGCAGCCTGTCCGCATCGTGCTGACCAACAACAACATGGGGACCGGTCTGGCCCTGGGCGCGGCCGGTGATGCCGGGATCGCTTCGGCGGCGGATCTTCGCGGCAAGCGCGTGGTCTGGCTGCTGGGCAACGATGCCATCAACCTTGCCACGACCGGTTTTCTGGCCTACGCCGGTCTGACCTGGGATGATGTTGTCCGCGTCGATGTCGGCGATCCGGGCGAGGCCGTCGATGCGATCCTGAACGGTATCGCCGATGTGATGGCCGTGTCGAATACTAACCCCTTCAACGAGCGCGTCATGAACAGCCCGCGGGGTTTTACCTATGTCCAGATGCCGAATGCAACGGCCGAGGACCATGACCGTTGGGCGCAGGCGCAATCCGTTGTTCCCTATCTGTCGCCGGTCACAGTGACAGGGGGCGCGGGGGTTTCGGCGGAATCCCCGCTGCATGCCGGGAATTATCCGGTTCCGATCCTCGCCACGCTGGACGCAGCAGGCCCGCGCGCGACCGAGGTCGAGGCCATGGTCCGGTTCCTCGCCACCAATATGGACGCATTTCAGCAGGCTGTCCCGAATGCCGACGGCTGGAGGCTGGAGGCGCAGGATCTGGACTGGATCATCCCCTATCATCCCGGCGCCGTGGCCTATCTGCGCGAGGCCGGGCTGTGGAGCGACGCCCATCAGGCGCATAATGATGCGCTGCTGCATCGTCAGGATGTCCTGCGCTCGGCCTGGGACACCTACCTTGATGCTGCGGTGACGGATTTCAGCGCTGCGAACTGGCGGGAGGCCCGCGCCGAGGCTCTGGAGTCGGCCGGTCTGGCGGTCGGGCTGCGATAAGCAACACCCGCGCGCCCTTTGCCCAAGGGCGCGCGGAAAGGGCCGCGGCGGGTCGACACACAGCAACAGGACCACACGAGAATGACACGTCAATCATTGAAACACGGCCTGCTGCTGACAACCGGGGTGCTCTGCACGCTTCTGTCGATCTATCATGTGTTCAACCTTGGCCGCTTTACCGGCTTCACGATGTTCAACGTGCAGTTCGTCTACCTGTTCATGGCCCTGTCGGTGCCAGCGGTATTTCTGCTCAAACCCGGCCGCCTGACACGCAGGGACGGGCACATCCCCCTCTATGACCTCGTGCTGGCGGCGGCGACGTTGATCTCGCTGGGGTATTTCACGCTGACGGCCAAGGCGGCCCTTTTCGGTGGATGGGAGTTCGACGCTCCGCAGGTTGCGGTCTGGTTCAGTTTCGCGCTCTGGGCCCTGATCCTCGAGGCAACGCGCCGCGTGGCAGGGTGGCCTGTGTTTGCCGTGGTGCTGGTCATGTCCCTGTTCCCGGTCTTTGCCGGGTACCTGCCGGACAGCGTCGCGGCCGCATCCACCCCCATCGACCTGGTCGCGATCTATCACGCGATCAGCGGCGAGAGCATGATGGGCGCCCCGTCGCAGGCTTTTGGTCAGATCGTGGTGGGTTTTCTGATCCTAGGTGCGGCCCTGCAATATACCGGCGGAGGCAAGTTCTTCATCAACCTGTCCCTGGCGATGATGGGCCGCTATCGAGGCGGTCCCGGCAAGGTCGCAGTGGTGTCCAGCGGGTTGATGGGGTCGCTGTCGGGCACCGTGGTTTCGAACGTGCTGACCACCGGCCCGATGACAATTCCCGCAATGCAAAAGGTCGGGTTCAGCCGCTCGGTCTCGGGTGCGGTCGAGGCCTGTGCCTCGACGGGTGCAGTCCTGATGCCGCCGGTCATGGGGGCTGTCGCCTTTATCATGGCGGTGTTTGCCGGGGTGTCCTATGCCGAAATCGTCGCTGCAGCGACGATTCCCAGCTTGCTCTACTACCTTGCTCTCTTGTTGCAGGTCGACTTCCTCGCCGCCCGCAGCGGCATCCGGGGAATGGCCAGGGCCGAGCTGCCGCATGTCTGGAACATCCTCAAGACCGGCTGGCATTACATTCTGGTGCTGCTGATGCTGGTCTACATGCTGTCCTACCTGCAACGCGAGGCCATGGCACCCTTTTATGCCACTGCGCTGCTGCTGGTCCTGAACCAGATCCGTGCGGCGGATCGGTGGGGCTGGTCGCAACTGGGAGCATTCCTGCGCAATCTGGCGGTGCAGATGGCCGAGTTGATGGCCCTGATGGCTGGGATCGGCATGGTGATCGGCGGGTTGACCGTCACCGGCATGTCGGGGACCATTGCCAACGACCTGCTGTTCATCGCCGGGGGCAATCATCTCGTGCTGCTGATCATGGGAGCCGTGACCAGCTTCATCCTGGGCTTTGGCATGTCGATCACCGCCGCCTACATCTTTCTCGCCGTCTCGCTGGTGCCGGCGTTGGTGGGTTCGGGGCTCGATCCCCTCGCGGTGCACCTCTTCATCCTTTACTGGGGCATGATGAGCTATATCACCCCGCCCGTCGCAATGGGGGCCTTCACCGCAGCTGCCATCGCAGGGGCGAGCCCGATGCAGACCGGTTTCTCGGCAATGAAGATGGGGGCGGTGTTGTACTTCATTCCGTTCTTCTTCGTGCTGCAACCGGCGCTGATCCTGCGTGGCGAACCGGCGCTGATCGTCCAGACGATCGGTCTGGTGCTGGCCGGATTCACGCTGATGATCTGTGCGTTGCAGGCCTATGTTCCGTGGTTTGGTCGCTTGTCGCGTCTGGGGCGCAAAGGCTGGCTTGCGCGCGGAGCATTGTTCATCGGCGGTCTGGCGATCGCGACCCCACCACATCCCTTGCTGGGCCTCGCCGATGGCGTGCAGGCGGGGATCGCGGTGGCGGCGGTCGGACTGGCTGCGGCGATGATCCTGCTCGCACCCGTGGTCGGCCGCGCGCGACAGACCGGAAACGCGGAATAGCCCCGATGTCAAACGCGTCGAACATCAATCAATTATTGCACTGGGGCCCCGAGGCCGATTTCAGCAACCTGTCGCTGGTAGACCCGCGCGAGCA
>CALEZJ010000534.1 GCA_937927885.1 uncultured Paracoccaceae bacterium
GGGTTACAGACGCCGATCTTCAGGCGCTACAGGGCATCATCGAGGAACAGGCTCAGGCCATGAAAAGCGATGATCGGCTGGTCTTTCACACCCTGGACGACATCTTCCACCGCGAAATCTGTATCCGGGCCGGCGTGGGCTTTGCCTGGGACCTGATCCACGAAATGAAGGCGCATATGGACCGGGTGCGGATGCTCTCGCTGGCCTTTGCCTCGCAGCGCGCTTGGGACGACCATGTCGCCATTCTCGCTGCGCTTGCCACCCGCGACGGCGAGGCCGCCGCCGCCCACATGCGGCGCCACCTGTCGCGAATCTCCGAGATCTACGACCGCATCCGCGACGAGCGCAGCGACTGGTTCGCGGCTGACGGATAGCCTTCGCGTTTGGCGCGTAGGTGGCCGTGGTGGTGACACAAGTGCAGCGCGCCCACTTCACCCCATTGGTTGCCTTGCCTGTCCGGCACCACCCGCCGCAAGGGATCGTCAAGGGATGAAGCAGGCTGACGGGGATATCGGCAGCGCCCTCAGGCTGTGGGAATTTCGGTCTGGGAGAGGAAGTCGCGTGCCCGGCGCAGGCAATGCGCGGCATGCGCGCGGGGGGTCACCCGCCCCCAGAGCCGCGCGGCCGGCACCTCAAGCGCCAGCGGAAGGTGCGGGGGCAGTGCCGCGAGGCAGGCTCGCAGCGGCAGGACCCCATCGCCGGGGGCCCAACGGTTGCGGGCGGAATGGTCGATTTGCGTGGCCAGATCGGCCGGACGGAGCGGCGCATCGCAAAGGTGGAACACCGCGATCAATCCGGAATCGAGTCCGGCGATCTCGGCCGGTGTCACGCCCATCCGGTCGACATGCAGCGCATCCAGCACCAGCCGGGCACCTGTCGCGCGCCCCGCTGCGACGATGGCCAGTGCCTCGGACAGGGTGCCTCCCGCGCGGTGCGCGATGGGTTCAAAGCCCATGCGCAGGCCAAAAGCGGCGGCCGCGTCACAAAGCGCGGCGAACCTTTCTTCGAGCGCCTGAAGCGGAGCGGAGGGAGGACCTACGGCAATGATGTCCGGTGCGCCCAGGTCTGCCGCAGCCTGAAACACCTGCGGCGACAAGCTTGCCCCGTCTTCCAGCACGCGGGCCTCGATTTCGGCCACAACCAACCCCAAGGCGTCCAGTTCGGCGCAAAACCGGCGGCGCAGGGCCGTGTCGTTCACCAGGGGCGAGGTCGGCTGCCCTGTTGCAGGATCGGCCAGTCGCAGGCCCAGCCCCTGATAACCGGTCTCATGCGCGATCCGCAGGGATGCGAAGGGATCGGACTCGGGGGCCGTCAGATGGGACAGGTAGATTGGCCTCATCTCGCCTCCTTGAGAATACGGGTTGCGGCGGCCCAGGCCAGCGCCATCACCGGGGCGTTCGTGTTACCGGTCATCGGTGCCGGGATGACCGAGGCATCGACCACCCGTAGACCCCGAACCCCAATCACCCGCAGGTCGCTGTCAACCACCGCCGCAGGATCATCCGGCCTGCCCATCCGGCATGTGCCGACAGCGTGCAGCCCCGATGCCATCCGCGTGCGAAAAGCGGCCAGCAGGTCCGTATCGTCGCAGCAGGCCGGACCCGGGAACAGTTCCGCCTCGATTAGTGTGGCCAACGCCGGAGCAGCGGCCAGCGCGCGCAACCGTTTCATCATCGCCACGGCGGTAACGCAGTCGCGCGCCGTGTCCAGCCAGTTCGCCCGGATCCGGCCATCCGGAGTGATCGCACCGCGCGACTCTGGATGCAGCAGATAGCCGATCAGGGTCAACCCCGGCAGCGCCTCGGTTCGCGGCAGGCCCAGACGGGGCGGACCAAAGCTGTAGGGCGAGAGGGCAAGCTGCATGTCGGGACGGGGACGGTCATCACTGGAACGCAGAAAACCCCCCATCTCGGACGCGCCATGCCCCATCGGTCCGCCCAGCCCGATCGCGTGACGCATCAGGTGCAGCGCCAGCCGCGCGCCGCGAAACTGCCGATTATAGCCCGGCAGGGCGCGCAGCCGGTGCGGTAGGGCGATGACCAGATGCTCCGCCAGATTGGCTCCAATGCCTGCACGGTCCAGCCGAACCTCAGTTCCGGCCGCGCGCAGGCCCGCACCCGGCCCGACACCCGAGGCGAACAGCAGGCGCGGGCTTTCCAGCGCCCCGGCGCACAGGATCACCTCGTGCGCCGCCAGACCCGTGCCGTCCACCAACTCGACGCCAGTCGCGCGCGTCCCGTCGAACCGAATGCGCAACACGGGACGCCCGGTCATCACCCGCAGCCCCGGAGGCCGATTGCCCAGGAACGCCCCAGCCGCATGCGAGCGTCGCCCCCGGCGGCTGACCGAATGGTCATAGACGCCGATACCCTCGCCTGCCAAGCCATTCGGGCCGTCGATCACCGGAAACCCGGCTTGCCGCGCGGCGGTTCGGATCACCTCGGGCAGAGGCGCGGGCGGTAGGCGGCGGCTGATGGTGACCGGTCCGCCATGGCCCCGCGCAGGGTCGGAATCCTCCTCGCAGTTCTCAAGCGCGCGCAACGCAGGCTCGATATGTGCCCAGCCCCAGCCATTGACCCCGAATTCTGCCCAACCGTCGTAATCCTCAGGTCGGCCCCGGCACCAGACCATGCCATTGATCGCGCTGGAGCCACCGAGGCCGCGACCGCGAACCCAGCTTTCACCCGGTCGGTCCTCCACGCTGTAGGTCCAGCGTCGCGAAGGCCAGCGCCCGGCCAGCGGCCACAGGCGCGGAACCTCGACGAGCGGATTCCAGCAACCCGGTCCGGCCTCGATCAACAGCACCCGGCGGCCAGCGGTGGCCAGCCGATGGGCCAGCACCGCGCCCGCGCTGCCCGCGCCCACGATCAGGACGTCAGGAACCTCGCCCGTCATACCCCGGCGGTCAACTTATCGAGTGTAGCCAGATCTTCGGGCGTCAGCCGCCAGCCGGCTGCGGCAACATTGGCACGGACCTGCTCGGGCCGGGTCGCGCCAGCGATCACGCTGGACACCAGAGGCTGCGCGAGCAACCAGGCAAAAGCCAGTTCCAACAGGGTTTTCCCCTGGCCTTCGGCAAAGGCGACCAGACTTTCGATGCGGTCCAGTCGCTCTTCGGTCAGCCCGGCCTTGAAATAGGGCAGGTCCATTCTGGTGCCCGACGGGCGCTCGATCCCCTTGCGGTATTTGCCGCTGAGAAGGCCCGAGGCCAACGGGAAATAGGGCAGAAACCCCATGCCGAGTTCGGAAAGGGCGGGAAACAGCGTCTGTTCGGCAGAGCGCGACAGCAGGTTGTATTCGGCCTGCGTCGACAGGAAATGCGACAGGCCCTGCGTGCGGGCGATCCAATGCGCATCAACCAGTTGCCAGGCGGGCATGTTGGACACGCCGACATAGCGCACCTTGCCTTGCCGCACGAGATCGTCGAGCGCGCGCAGAGTCTCCTCGCGGGGGGTCTGGGGATCGGGGAAATGATATTGATAGAGATCGATCCAGTCGGTGCGCAGACGGCGAAGGCTGTCCTCGACCGCACGCATCACATATCGCCTCGACCCGTCATAGCGCGAGGACACTGCGCGGTTCAGCGGCGAGGCGAACTTGGTCGCCAGCACTACATCCTTGCGCCGCGCGCCCAGGATCTCGCCCAGAACCGCTTCGGAGCTTCCATAGGAATCCGATGTATCGAGCAGCGTGACACCGCAGTCCAGCGCGGTGTCAATGACCACCCGCGAGCCCTCGAGGTCAAGCCCCGCGATCATCCCGCCAAAGTTGTTGCATCCCAGCCCGATGGCCGAAACCATCAGACCCGAATGGCCCAGTTTGCGCTGCTGCATGGCAAGTTCCTTTCATGCGTGGGTGGCTCTGGCGCCAAGAATGAACTCGGCCGCGCGCTCGCCGATCATCAGCGTGGCGGCAAAGGTGTTGCCGTTGACGATGCGCGGCATCACCGAGGCATCGGCGATGCGCAGCCCGTCGAGCCCGCGCAACCTGAGATCGGGCGTGACCACGGCGTCATTGCCCAGCCCCATGCGGCAGGTGCCGACGGGGTGGAAATGCGTCGTCGCGCTGGCCGCGATATCGGCGGCCAGTTCGCCATCGGTCCGAGGGGCGCCCGCGGGCTGGATCTGCGCCTCGATCACACCGGCCAGCGGGGCTTCGCGCATCAGGGCCTGAAGTCGGCGGATACCCTCGATCAGGTCGGTGGTATCGGCGGGGTCGCCGAAATAGCCCGGCTGGATGCGCGGCGCGGCGAGGGGATCGGCAGATGCCAAGGTCACTTGCCCGACCGACCGCGGAATGCCCTGGTTCAACAACAGCGTGAAACCGTGGCGCTGCGGCAGGATGCCCAGAATGCCCGGCCTGCGGCGGATGACCAGCGCCGGCGCCATGCAGACCTGCATTGCCTGATGGTCTTGCGGCCCCACCCGAAACAGCCCTGCGGTGGGAAAGAGCCCACGGGCCAGCGGACCGGCGCGGTGCAGCACATAGTCCAGCCCCGCCTTCAGCGCACCCAGTGGCCGCACATGCGCATAGGCCGTTACCGGCGCCGATGTGGTGTACATGATCTTGTAGCAGGGGTGGTTTTGCAGGTTCCCGCCCACCCCCGGCAAGTCGAGCACCACCTCAAGCCCGAGGGCGCGCAGATCCCGGGCCGGACCGATCCCCGATTGCAGCAGCAGCGCCGGGGAATTGACTGCCCCCGCGCTCAGGATCACCTCGGCCTCTGCGCGGATTTCCTGGTCGCCCTCAGGCCCCCGGCACAGAACCCCGACGACCCGCTGATGTTCGACAATCAGCCGCAGGGCACGCGTATGGGTGAGCACCATGAGCCGCCCTGCGCGTCGCTGGGGGTGCAACC
>CALEZJ010000535.1 GCA_937927885.1 uncultured Paracoccaceae bacterium
GCTCATGGTGCGCGCAATCCGACTGTCCGTCGAAGCGGTGGACACAAAGCTCGAGGCCGCCGCAGGCACGCTCGGCGCCTCGCGGCCATGGGTATTCGTAACGGTGACGCTGCCCCTGATCCTACCCGGCATCCTTGCGGGGACGATCCTGGCCTTTGCAAAGGCGATGGGCGAATTCGGCGCGACAATCACCTTTGTGTCGAACATCCCGGGCCAGACGCAGACCATCCCCTCGGCAATCTATGCCTTCCTGCAGGTCCCCGGCGGGCAGGAGGCGGCGACACGGCTGGTGATCGTATCGGTTACAATCGCCATGGCGGCGCTGGTGCTGTCCGAAGTGCTGGCGCGCCGGATCACGCGGCGGGTGGCCGGATCATGAGTCTGCACCTGCACCTGCGCCACCGGATCGGCGAATTCGCGCTCGATGTCGACGTGACCGCACCGCCGGGGCTGACGGTGCTGTTTGGCCCCTCGGGCTCGGGCAAGACGACACTGGTCAACGCGGTCGCGGGGCTGCTGCGTCCCGACGAAGGGCGTATCGCGGCGGGCGACTGGGTTCTGATGGACAGCGCCACCCGCCTTTGGCTGCCGCCGCACCGGCGCAGGCTGGGCTATGTGTTTCAAGAGGGGAGACTGTTCCCGCATCTCAGCGTGCGGCAGAACCTGCTTTATGGCCGCTGGTTCGCCCCCCGGACAGCACGCGGCGAAAGCCTGTCGCGCGTGATCGAGATGCTGGGAATCGGTCCTTTGCTGGACCGTCGACCCGGCGCGCTATCGGGCGGAGAAAAGCAGCGCGTGGCGATCGGGCGGGCGCTGTTGGCGGCGCCACGGCTGATCCTGGCCGACGAACCCCTCGCTGCCCTTGACGAAGCGCGCAAGGCGGAAATCCTGCCCTATTTCGAACGGCTGCGCGACGAGGTCGCGGTGCCGATCCTCTATGTCAGCCATTCCTCGGCCGAGGTTGCACGGCTGGCCACCAGCGTCATCGCCCTGCGTAACGGACGAGTGGTCGCGATGGGCACCCCCGCGCAGGTACTGGGCGACAGCGCCGCAATGGGCGCGCGTGGCGTGGCCTCGGTTCTCCGCGCGCGGGTGGTCGCACATCATCCGGACGGGCTCAGCGAACTCGACACCGTCGCCGGGCGACTGTGGTTGCCAAGGTTGCCGCAACCGCCCGGCACGCCCCTGCGTCTGCGCATCGGCGCCAGCGAAGTCATCCTGTCGCGCGCGCGCCCGACCGGGCTTTCCGCGCTCAACATCCTGCCCGGGCAAGTCCTGGACCTTCATGACGGCGAGGGGCCGGGTGTGCTGGTGACGCTGTCCCTGGGGGACGGATCCTTTGCGGAGCGGCTGGCAGCCCGCATCACTCGCCGCTCTGCCGAGGCGATGGGTCTGGCACCGGGCCAGACCTGCCATGCCATCATCAAGTCAGTCGCCCTCGCACCGCTGGACATCGGCGCAGGCGTGCCAGACCTCGGCTAGCCCTGTCGCTAAAGCGCCTCAAGGCGCCAAACGGGGGCGAAAGAATCAGACGCTGGGGAATGTCCCCTTACCCTGTGCCGTGTCTGCGCCCCTTGCGCGGCACTAGCCTGTCATTCCGCGTGTCTGGCGGGCCCAGGCCCGACCGAGAGCGCAGACATGAACAGGGAGGAAGGAAATGAAACGGTTTCTGATCGCGACGGTGTCGACGCTGGCCCTGTCGCTCCCCGCATTTGCCCAGAGCGGAGATCCGATTCGCATCGGTATCCTGGTTGCTCTGGAAGGCGCCTTTGCCGCCGGTGGCGCGGACGGCGTGCGCAACGTCGAACTGGCGCTGCAACAGCGCAACAACATGGCTGGCGGTCGCCCGATCGAGATCATCGTCGCCCCGACCGACACCACACCCGACACCGCTGTGCGCCAGGCCCGCAAGCTGGTCGAGCAGGACGGCGTCGACATCATTGTGGGGCCGCTTTCGGGCTCGGAAGGCATTGCCATCCGCGACTATGCAAAGACGGTTCCCGGCATCACCATCATCAACGGCATCTCGGGCGCGCTGGAAGCCACCTGGGTCGATCCGGCACCGAACTTTTTCCGCTTCAACCTCGACGGGGCGCAGTGGGGCTCGGGCCTGGGCAGCTATGTGGTGAACGAACGCGGCTGGACTCGGGTTGCCACGGTGGCCGCCGACTATTCCTTTGGCTACACCAACTTCCTCGGCTTCGCGGTCGACTTCTGCCGCGCGGGCGGTGAAATCGCCGAGCGATTCTGGGT
>CALEZJ010000536.1 GCA_937927885.1 uncultured Paracoccaceae bacterium
TCCGGGCGGGGAGGTTCGGTTGCAAAGCAATCGAGCGCCGAGCCCCCGGCGGCCATCCGGCCGGTCAA
Organism: uncultured Paracoccaceae bacterium; assembly: GCA_937927885.1. Lineage (GTDB taxonomy): Bacteria > Pseudomonadota > Alphaproteobacteria > Rhodobacterales > Rhodobacteraceae > Pararhodobacter. Next base: position 69 of record CALEZJ010000536.1, read on the forward strand.
CGCCGCGTGCAGTGCGGCTTCGTCGACCAGGCCGCCACGGGCGGCATTGATCAGCATTGCCGTGGGTTTCATTGCAGCCAGTTCCGCAGTGCCAATCATGCCCAGCGTTTCCGGTGTTGCGGGCAGGTGCAGGCTCAGTGCGTCATACTCGGCCAGTGCGGCACGCCAGTCGGCGACCGGCTCGCAGCCTGCGGCGGTGATGGTTTCGGCAGTGACAAAAGGATCATGGACTCCGACCGCCATGTCAAATGCCCGCGCCCGTCGCGCCACCTCGCGGCCAATCCGGCCAAAGCCCAGCAGCAGCAGGCGCCGTCCCGACAGTTCACCCACAGCCAGCGAGTCGCGAATTGCCCAATGGCCACCCCGCACCGCGGCATCATAGGCGCCCAATCGCTTGATTAGCGCGAGCAGCATGGTCAGCACCTGTTCGGCCACCGAGACCGCGTTGACCGGCCCGACGATGGTGACCGGCACACCCCGCGCCGCAAGCGACTGCACCGGCAGATTGTCACAGCCGACACCGTGACGCGACACCACGCGGAGCCGGGGCATGGCCGCTACCTGCTCGTCGCTGAGAGTGCCATACCGGATCAGCAAGGCATCCGCCCGGGTCAGTCGGTCCATCGGCAAGATGGCACCAGGATCGGGGACCAGGTCGATCTCCAGTCCCGGTTCGGCCGTCAGCACGGCCATTCCGCTTGGATGTATGCGCCCTGAAACAAGAACACGCGCCATTACAGCCCCTCCAGTTCCATGATCGTCAAGCCCGCGTTCATGTCGGTCGTGTAGACAAGGCCATTTCGGTCGACGTAGACGTCGGTCGTGTCGACCACGCGGGGCCGGTCTGGTCGATAATCCGCTAGCCGTGCGGGTGCCGGAGGCACGCAGGCCGCTACTTCGTCGGGGCGAAACGGGTTGGAAAGGTCATAGACTCTCACTCCGGCGTTCTGGTAGCTGACGAATACTAGGTCCTCGCTCTGGAAACCCTCGGCGCGGTTCTCATGGCAATTGTGCGGCCCGAACTGCCCGCCCTTTGTGGCGTAATCCCTCTCGTCGGGGGGCAGCGTGGTGGCGATGCTGACCGGGTTTTCCGGCACCGAGATGTCATAGACCCAGTTGCGCTTTATCCCGTCCGCGCAATTGTCCGCTTGGCTTTCCTCGACCACGAACATCAGCCCCCGACCAGGCAGCGGTAATGTGTTGTGGGTGTGCCCGGCAAAGGGGGGGCAGGGGTTGTCATGGCTCAGGAAACGCGGGTTGTGACGGTCGGAAACATCGATCAGCGACAGCCCGCCATCACGCCAGGCCGCCGCTGCCAGATCGCCTTTCACGATCGCATGGTGCAGGGCGTAGCGGTACTTCGGGTCCCAGTGCGGCTCCTCGCCCGCCGCCCGGTTCATGCCGGGCAGCCACAATTGCGAAACGATTTCAGGGCGCGTCGGGTTGCGGAAATCGGCGATCATTAAGATGTCGTCGGAAAATCCCGGCGGCAGAGCGGAAAAATAGACCCAGTCGCCGCCATCCCAGTAGGTCCGGTGCACTCCCAGGCCCGGAACCTCGAAAAAGGCGATTTCGCGCGGGTTGGCACGGTCAGAGATGTCATAGATCCGCATCCCCGCGGAATAGGGGCGATCCGTGCCGCCGATCTCGACCTTGTCCGCGACAGAGCCGCGGTAATAGGCCCCCGGATCGAACGCGCCCGAGGTTTCCACCCGCAGCATGTCGCACATGTTGTTGACGATCAGCAGATCGCCATGGGTTTGCAGGTGCTGGCTCCAAGTGCCCTTTGGCTGGGGGATATGGCGAACGAATCGGGGATTGTGCTTAACGGACACGTCGATCACCGAGAACCCGTTGTGAAAGACATGGCCAACATAGGCATAGCCGCCCGAGACCATGATCTGGATACCGTCCGGGCGCCCCCCTTGATCGGAATAGCCCAGGATACGCATGTTGCAGGCATGGTCTGGGGTCAGCATGTCGGTCATGGCCTGTCTCCCTGTGGGTGGCTTGCGGGGGCGAAGCGGCTTGCCAAGGCGCGCGCCCCTGCGATGAGAAAGCTGTGATCGGCGCCGACGACGGCAAAGCTGGCACCTTCCGCCGCCCAGCGGGAAAAATCCTCGGTCGGGGCGCAAAAGAGGCCGGTTGCGGCCCCGGCAACGGACAGGATGCGTGCTGCAACCGCATCGATCTGCGGCGACGAGAAATCGTCCCGACCCAGCGACAGACTGAGATCCGCCCGACCGACAAAGAGCGCATCGACCCCGTCGATGGCGGCGATAGCGGCGTGGTTCTCGACCCCTTCGCGGTCTTCGATCTGCACGATCAGAGAAACTTCGTCGACCGCAGCGCGGCGGTGGTCGGCCAGTGGCCGCTGGCCATACATGCCGGCCCGCGTGGTACCCGCAATTCCGCGCCCTCCCGGCACATAGCGCACCGCATCGGTCAGCGCGCGGGCCTGCCCGGGGGTCGTGACATGGGGCACCAGAACCCCGGCCGCACCGCCATCGAGGGCCGCAAGGATTGTCGAGGGCCGGTCGTCCGGCACGCGCACCAGAACTGCGGCACCAACGGCCCGCGCCGCCAGCAGGCAGGTATCGATGGCGGTGCGGTCAAAGGGCGAATGTTCGGCGTCCAATACCAGGAAGTCCAGCCCGGTGGCGCCGAGAACCTCGACCACCATCGGATGCGGGGTCTTGACGAAGCAACCCACCAGGGGCTGGCGCGCAGTCAGGCGCGCCTTGAACCGTGCGTTCGGTGTCATGCGCCGCCCTCGCGCCGCAGCCGGCTATAGACGCGGTTC
>CALEZJ010000537.1 GCA_937927885.1 uncultured Paracoccaceae bacterium
CCGCCCCAAATCCCCGGACCCTGCCATGCCCGACCTGATCCGCCCCGAAGCCCGCACCCTCCTCCATCGCTGGAGCGAAGTCCTTGCCACTCTCGCCCTGACCGCGCTGGGGCTCTGGTGGGCACTCGCCACCCCGGGGCCCGCAGGCTGGCCCGGCTGGCTGGCCGCGGTCCTGGGCGGGGCGCTGGTCATCGGCGCGCTGCAGCGGCTGCGCTTTGCCGCGCCCGGCACCGCCGAGGGCATCGTCGAACTCGACGAGGGCGAGATCCGCTATCTCGGCCCGCGCGGGGGCGGGATCGTGGCGCTCGATGCCATTCTGGTGCTGTCGCTCAGCGCCGATGCGCGCTTCTGGCTGATCGAATCGCACGGGGGGGCCATCCTCGCCATCCCGCGCAAGGCGCCGGGGGCCGAGGCCCTGTTCGACGCCTTCGCCACCCTGCCCGGCCTCAGCATGGCCCAACTGCTGCGCCGCATCGACGAAGGCCCCGCCCCCCGCATCCGCCCGATCTGGCGCCGCGCATCGCCTGCCCCCTTGACTTGAGCTCGCCCGCGCGACAGGTCTGGCATCCGATCCACCAAGCGCCGGAGCCCTACCCCATGTCCATCCCCCAGTCCGGCGGCGGGCCGATCGAACATCGCGACCAGCTCGCGGCCTATCTCGCCTCGGGCTGCAAACCGGCGCCGGACTGGCGCATCGGCACCGAACACGAGAAATTCGGCTTTCTGACCGATACGCTGGCGCCGCTGCCCTATGACGGCCCGCGCTCGGTTCGGGCCGTGCTCGAAGGAATCGGCGAGCGCTTCGGCTGGACCCCGGTGCGCGAGGGCGAGGCGATCATCGGCCTGACGAGGGGCGGCGCAAATGTCAGCCTGGAACCCGGCGGGCAACTGGAATTGTCGGGCGCGCCGCTGGTCGATCTGCACGCCGCCTCTGCCGAACTCGCCCAGCACCTGGCCGAGGTCAAGGCCGTGGCCGGGCCAATGGGGGTGGGGTTCCTGGGCGTCGGTGCCGCACCGATCTGGACGCACGAGCAGATGCCGATGATGCCGAAGGGGCGCTATCGGCTGATGACCCCCTACATGCAGTCCGTGGGCACGCATGGCACCCAGATGATGTATCGCACCTGCACGGTGCAGGTGAATCTGGATTTCGCCTCGGAACCCGACATGGTGAAGAAACTGCGCGTCGCGCTGGCACTGCAATCGGTGGCGACGGCGCTCTTTGCCTCGTCACCCTTCCTGGAAGGGCGGCCGAATGGCCACAAATCCTGGCGTTCGCGCATCTGGCGCAGCCTCGATCCGGCGCGCACCGGGACGCTGCCCTTTGTCTTTGAAGACGGGTTCGGGTTCGAGCGCTACGTCGATTATGCGCTCGATGTACCGATGTACTTCGTCTACCGCGACGGGCGCTACATCAACGCGCTGGGGCAGTCCTTCCGCGATTTCCTGAAGGGTCGCCTGCCCGCCCTTCCCGGCGAGGTCCCGACGCTGAGCGACTGGGCCGACCATCTGACCACCATCTTCCCGGAAGCGCGGCTGAAGAAATACCTCGAGATGCGCGGTGCCGACAGCGGCTCGGTGCCGTATCTCGACGCGCTTCCGGCCTTCTGGGTCGGACTGCTTTACAACCAGGGCGCGCTGGATGCGGCCTGGGATCTGGTGAAACACTGGGACACCGAGACCCGCGAAGGATTGCGCAAGGCCGCCAGCGAGGACGGGTTGCAGGCCGAGGCGCATGGCATCCGCATGGCTGATCTGGCGCGGCAGGTGGTGACGCTCGCCCGCGGCGGTCTGGGGGCGCGGGGACTGGGCGAGGAACGCTATGTCGACGTGCTCGACGCCAGCCTCGCACGCGGACAGACACAGGCGGACGAGCTGCTGGCGCGCTACAACGGCGCGTGGGGCGGGGATCTGAGCCGGATCTACAAGGATTGCGCCTTCTAGGATTTCACCCCCCGAAAACCGAACGGGCGCCCCCAGGGGCGCCCGTTTCGCATTCTATCAAGAACCGCTGGCGCCAAAGAGCTACCGCCGACCGACGCGATCAACCCGCCTTGGCGCGGAAGGTGCGCATCAGGAAATCGGGCACATGGTCGCCCATGCCGACCACCGGCGCCTCGTCGCGGCCCCGGTTGCGGCCCCGACGATCCTCGCGCCACTCGTCACGACGCACCGGCTCCAGCACGGCAACCTCGGCCATGGGGGCGGCGACCTCGACCACCTCGACCACCTTCGGCTCGGCGGCACGTTCGGCGGCCCGCGCCTCGGACGCCGGGCGCTCGACCCGGCGCTCGTCGCGACGTTCCTCGCGCGGACCCCGGCCACGACCACGCTCGCTGCGCTCGGGCCGCTTGCGGTCACCGCGCTCGGTCCGCTCGGGTCGGGCGGCGATTTCCGCCACCGCGCTGTCAAAGCCCTCTGGCGCGACCCCGCGCGGCAACGGCTTTTGCAGCAGATGCTCGATCGCGGCGAGATATTTTTCATCCGACGGGGTGGCTATGGTAAAGGCCTTGCCCTTGCGCCCGGCGCGGCCCGTGCGGCCAATGCGGTGGACGTAATCCTCGCTGTGCGAGGGCACATCGAAGTTGAACACATGGCTGACGGCGGGAATATCAAGCCCGCGCGCCGCCACATCCGACGCGATCAACAACCGCAGCGTGCCGTCGCGGAACCCGTCCAGTGTGCGCGTGCGCACCGACTGATCCAGGTCGCCATGGATCGGTGCCGCATCAAAACCGTGCTTTTGCAGGGACTTGGCCACCACATCCACATCCACCTTCCGGTTGCAGAAGATGATCGCGTTGGTGCAGGCATCGCCCTCGGCGCGGATCAGGCTGCGCAACAGGGCGCGCTTTTCCTCGCCGGTCCGGTCGCGACGCGCGGGCTGGATCTGGATCAGCGCCTGTTCGATCGTCTCGGCGGTGGTCGCCTGGCGCGCCACCTCGACCCGCGCCGGGTTCGACAGGAACATGTTGGTGATCCGCTCGATCTCGGGCGCCATGGTGGCGCTGAAGAACAGCGTCTGCCGGGTGAAGGGGGTCAACTGGAAGATGCGTTCGATATCGGGGATAAAGCCCATGTCCAGCATGCGGTCGGCCTCATCGACGACCATGACCTCGACGCCGGTCAAGAGCAGCTTGCCACGCTCGAAATGATCCAGCAGCCGACCCGGGGTCGCGATCAGCACGTCGACGCCGCGATCGATCAGCTTGTCCTGTTCGGAAAACGACACGCCGCCAATCAGCAGCGCCTTGGTCAGCTTGGTGTTCTTCGCATAGGTGTCGAAATTCTCGGCGACCTGCGCCGCCAGCTCGCGCGTTGGCGCCAGCACCAGGCTGCGCGGCATGCGCGCGCGCGCCCGGCCACGCATCAGCCGGGTGATCAACGGCAGGGTGAACGAGGCGGTCTTGCCGGTGCCGGTCTGGGCGATCCCCAGAACATCGCGCCCTTCGAGCGCCTCGGGGATGGCCTGCGCCTGGATCGGGGTCGGGATTTCGTAGCCGGCTTCGGCAACAGCTTGAAGGACCTTGGGGTCCAGCTTCAGGTCGGAAAACTTGGTCATGTGCGTCCGTTGTTTGCGGCATCGGGCCGCAAGGGGAAAATGGGACGCCAGTTCTGCGCCCCGGCAGGGTCGGTCTGGCCAGGCGCATTCGCAATCGAATCCACAAGGCCCTAGGCGCGCCTAGCGCAAATGTGGCTTCGGGTCAATCAAAGCCTGCCCCCGGATACCCAAAAGCCCGGAAAACCCCACGTTCAGGCCACTCCCCGGGGTGAATTGTGGCCAAATCGGGGCGTGTTGACCGACCTTGCCATGGTTAACCCGCAATTAACCATGGATTCGCCCCAGTGCGATCCAAACCCGGCCCCATTCGAACGCCAGACAGGGACCTGACGCGAAACCCCGCGAAGGACCCCTCGGATGAATGCCCGCGTTTTGATCGACACCAGTTCCCAGTCCGCCGTTGCCACGGCCGAGGCCCTTGCCATGTTCCACACCCCCGTTCAGACCGCCCTGCCCGCGCCCGCGCAATTCGCCGCAGTGACCGATCTGATCAAGTCGGTGTTCCATGTCCCGGCCGTCACGGTGGCGCTGCACGGTCAGCCTGCCAATGCCGAACCCGGGGTCTATCGTTCCTTTCTGGAAATCCCGCTGGTCGAAGACAAGTCGGTCATCGGCAGCCTGCGCATCCTCGACACCGTCGAGCGCGAGTTCTCGGACCGCGACTGCCAGCTTCTGGAGGGGTTTGCCAAACTGGTCGTCGATCAGGTCGGGCTGTGGAGCGAGGCAAGCTGCGACATGCTGACCGGCGCCATGACCCGGCGTGCCTTTTCGGACGCGCTGCGCAAGGCCTTTGCCGCCCGCGCCCGCACCCGGGGCAAGGCTTCGCTGGTGCTGTTGGACCTCGACCATTTCAAGCGCATCAACGACACGCAGGGCCATTCGGCCGGGGATGCGGTGCTGAAAACCGTCGCGCGCACCGTGATGCGCGAGTTGCGCATCGAGGATTGCTTTGGCCGGATCGGCGGCGAGGAATTTGCCATCCTGATCGCCAATGCCGATGCAGAGACCGCCGCCGATGTCGCCGAGCGGGTGCGGGCCGCAATCGAGCGCACGACGATCCCCGGGCACGAGTCGATCCGCGTCACCGCCAGCTTCGGCATTGCCGAGGCCACAGACGGCGTTCTCGATGCCGAGGATCTGACCAGCCGCGCCGACGCCCAGCTCTACAGCGCCAAGGCCTCGGGGCGCAACCGCGTCCATGTGGCCGAGGACGCGCTGCCACGCGCCGTCGCCCTGAACTGAGCTCCGAGCTTCCCTCTGAAACGGCCGCGCCTTTCCCTCGGGCGCGGAATTTTCGTGGCCCCGCGGGCCTTTTTGCATTTTTTTCACAAATCCGGTGAACCCTTCGCGGGGTTGGCG
>CALEZJ010000538.1 GCA_937927885.1 uncultured Paracoccaceae bacterium
CTCAGGGGTGGATCGGGGAACGATGTGCTGACCGCGGGTCCGGGGCGCGACCGGCTTTTTGGCGGCGATGGTGATGACACGCTGTCCGGCGGGCTCCACGACGACACGTTGATCGGTGGGTCCGGGGCAGACCTCTTGATGGGCGGTGACGGCAATGATCTGTTGATCGGCAGTTCGCTTGCTGGCGACGATGGCGCACCCGACACGCTCAACGGCGGCGAGGGCGATGACATCCTTGTGCTGGGCTCGGGCGACATCGCGCATGGCGGCGGCGGAGCGGACAACTTCCTTCTGGGCGACTGGATTCAAGGCGAGACGCCCGCGACAATCCTGGATTTCACACCGGATCAGGATCGTATCGTGATCGGCTATGATTCCTCCAGCCCGGTCCCCGAGGTCTCGATCGAGCGCGATCCGGTCAGCAACGTGCTGGGCGTTGCGGTGGACGGTCGCATCGTGGCGCTGTTGCCAGGGGTCGAGGCGCTGGACGCTGACGATATCCATCTGGTCGCGCTGGATCCGGCGGATGCCCTCGTCGGCGTCAAGGCCGCCTGATCACGCGCCAAGATGGTCAACAAGCGCCAGCATGGCGACCCCGAGAGGATTCGAACCTCCAACCTGCCCCTTAGGAGGGGGCTGCTCTATCCAGTTGAGCCACGGGGTCTTGCCCCCCCTATAGGCGGTTTCCCGCGCGTGAAGCAAGCCCGCGCTGCGAAGCCGACGGGCGGTGTTTGCGCCAACGCGGTCTTTGACTTCGCCGCGCGCAACATTCTACAAAGGTGGGACAAGACGTGGCCTTCCCCGGCAAGATGTCCCGGCCGCGCCACAGGAAGGAACAGTCACAACATGATCCCACCGCGCCCGACCGACACCCGCCGCCCGTTGACCCTGCGCGACGTCTCCGAGGCCTGCGGCGTCAGCGAGATGACCGTCAGCCGCGTGCTGCGCAACCGCGACGATGTCTCGCCCGCGACGCGGGAAAAGGTGCTGACCGCGGCGCGCGCGCTGGGGTATGTCCCCAACAAGATCGCTGGGGGCCTCGCCTCTCAGCAGGTCAATCTGGTGGCGGTGATCGTGCCCTCGCTGTCGAACATGGTGTTCCCTGAGGTTCTGGGCGGCATCAGCGCCGCACTCGAGGACACGGGCCTGCAACCGGTGTTCGGTGTTACCAATTACTCGCCCGACCGCGAGGAAAACGTCCTCTATGAAATGCTCTCGTGGCGGCCTTCCGGGGTGATCATCGCCGGACTCGAACACACCGAGGCTGCGCAGGCCATGTTGCAGAATGCCGGGATCCCGATTGTCGAGATCATGGATTCGGATGGCGAACCGATTGATTCGGTGGTCGGCATCTCGCACCGCGCCGCCGGGCGGCAGATGGCGGATGCGATCGTGGCGGCGGGCTACCGGCGGATCGGGTTTCTGGGCACCAAGATGTCCGACGACCACCGCGCCCGAAAACGCCTGCAGGGCCTGACCGAAGGGCTGGCCGCCCACGGGATCGAACTGGCGGCGACCGAGCTCTATTCGGGCGGCTCGGCTTTGAAAAAGGGCCGCGAACTGACCGAGGCGATCCTGACGCGTAACCCGGATCTGGATTTTCTGTATTACTCCAATGACATGATTGGCGCCGGCGGGCTGCTGTACTGCCTGGAAAAGGGGTATGACATTCCCGGGAAACTGGGCCTGGCGGGGTTCAACGGGGTCGATTTCCTCGAAGGCCTGCCGATGCGTCTGGCGACCATCGACGCCTGCCGTCGCGAGATTGGCGAGCGGGCGGCCAATATCATCGCCGGGCGAGGGGCTTCGGGCATCATCGGGGGGCATCGGATCGAACTGACGCCGCGGCTGGAGCCCGGGGACACCATCCGCAAATCCTGAGACAGGCAATGAAAAACCCCGGGCCAAGGCCCGGGGTTTTCCTGAGTGCCCCGCGTGGATCAGCCGCGGGTAAAGTCGGGATAGGCTTCCATCCCCAGTTCGGCCTTGTCCAGACCCGCCAACTCGTCCTCGGCGCTGGGACGCAGTCCGACGGTCGCCTTCACCACCAGCCAGACCACCGCCGAGACCACCATCACGAAGGCGCCGATCGACGCAAAGCCGACGATCTGGGTCACGAACGACGTGTCGGCGGTGTAGAACGGAACCGCCAGCGTGCCCCAGAAACCGGCGATCAGGTGAACCGGGATAGCGCCCACAACGTCGTCGATCTTCAGCTTGTCCAGCATCGGCACGGCAAAGACCACGATCACGCCACCGACAGCACCAATCCACAGCGCGCCGAACAGGGACGGATCCAGCGGACCGGCGGTGATCGACACCAGCCCGGCCAGCGCGCCGTTCAGCACCATGGTCAGGTCGACCTTCTTGTACAGGACTTGCGTAAGGATCATCGCGGCGATGGCACCGGCGGCGGCAGCCATGTTGGTGTTCGCAAAGATGATCGCGACGGCATTGGCGTCAGCCTCGGTGCCCAGCGCCAGTTGCGAGGCGCCGTTGAAGCCGAACCAACCCAGCCAGAGTACGAAGGTCCCCAGGGTCGCCAGTGCGAGATTCGAACCCGGGATCGGGTTCACCCGGCCGTCCTTGCCGAACTTGCCGATCCGCGGTCCCAGGATGATCGCCCCGGCCAGTGCGGCAAAGCCACCCGTCGCGTGCACCAGCGTCGAGCCCGCAAAGTCCGAAAAGCCCAGTTCCGACAGCCATCCGCCGCCCCACTGCCAGGACGCCTCGATTGGATAGATCAGGCCGGTCAGCACCACGGTAAAGATCAGGAAGGGCCACAGCTTGATGCGTTCGGCCAGCGTGCCCGAAACGATCGAGGCCGTGGTGGCGCAGAACATCAGCTGGAAGAAGAAGTCCGACCCCGTGGCATAGCCGGTCGCCAGCGCCGGATCGCCCTGGATCGACGCGGTCGAGAAGGCCCCGATCCAGCCCGCGACCGACCAGCCGTCGCCCGGATACATCAGGTTGTAGCCGACCAGCCAGTACATGATCGCGGCGGTCGAGAACAGCGCGATGTTCTTTGTCAACTGCATGGTGACGTTCTTGGAACGCACCAGACCGGCTTCGAGCATGGCAAAGCCTGCCGCCATCCAGAACACCAGAAAGCCACCGATCAGGAACAGCAGCGTATTGAAGATAAAGGCGTTATCGACCACAGGCGCTGCGGCGACAGCCTCGACCACCTCGGCGACCACCTCGGCCGTTTCGGCAGCTGCGGTCTCGGTGGCTTCCTGCGCCAGTGCGATGACCGGGGTCAGTGCCCCCAGCGACGCCAACCAGAGAGATTTCATCGTCTTCATTGTCTCAACCCTCGTTCGCAAAGCCATCACAGCGCGTCATCGCCGGCTTCGCCGGTGCGCACGCGCGTTGCCTGTTCCAGATCCAGCACAAAGATCTTGCCGTCGCCGATCTTGCCGGTGCGCGCGGTCCGTGCGAGCGTCTCGATGACCTGCTCGGCCAGCGCGTCCGGCACGGCGATTTCCAGTTTCACCTTGGGCACGAAATTCACGGCGTATTCGGCGCCGCGATAGATTTCGGTATGCCCGGACTGCGTGCCGAAACCCTTGATTTCGGTGACCATCAGGCCGCGGACGCCGATGGCGGTGAGCGCCTCGCGCACCTCCTCCAGCTTGAACGGCTTGATTGCTGCAATGATGTATTTCACGGATGCCCCCTTCTTGTGCGGTCCCCGGGTCGCCCCATTGACATGCCTGGCCCCTGAGGTGCGCAGACTGCGCCCATAGCGCGGGCAGCCCGGCCCGGACGCAACGGATTGCTGCGGTGCAGAGCGGGGTGAATCCGAGGATTGTGCTGAAAATTTCAACAAATGGGCGACCGTGATGAAAAAACAGGCGCATCACGAAGGCGAATCATCGCGGGTCAAGGGCCTCCACAAGGCAGCGGTGCGCATGTATGGTGGCGGCAAAGGGCCCGCAGGCCCCTCACACAGGCAGTGTCGCGAATGGTATCCAGTGGCAATCGGCGAGCGCCCCTCGTGGCCGACCGGCGGGCAGCGGCGCCAA
>CALEZJ010000539.1 GCA_937927885.1 uncultured Paracoccaceae bacterium
GCATGAAGTGCGCGAGGGCGGGCATCCCGGCGATGCGGCGCACAAGGCGCACCGCCGCGATCATTGTGCGGCGGTCGTCTGCATCGGCAAAGAAATTGTGGCGGATCATAGGGTCGGCCATGGGATCGGCGGAGCGCAACCGAACCTCGCCGGTGGCGCGGGGGGCCAGATGCACGGGGCTCATGGTGAAGCCCGGAAAGTCATGCACCCGCATCCCCGATTTGTCGCGCGCGGCGACCGACCAGATGTTGGTATTGATCTGAATGTCGGGCCTATCCTGCCGTTCGTCGCTGCGCGCAAAGATGCCGGCCCAAATGCCGTTCGCCGCCAGCGGCCCCTTACGCGCCAGAAGGTACTGCACGCCGGCCAGCGCTTTGCGCCAGGGGCTGCGGGCAAGTTCATTCAATGTGACTGCTTCCGTGCAGCGAAAGATCAGCGAGGCATAGAGATGATCGCGCAGATTGGCGCCTACAGCGGGCAGGTCCAGCACTACGGGAATCCCGTTGTCACGCAGATGTCCCTCGGGACCCAGTCCCGACAGTTGCAGCAGTTGCGGGCTGCCAAAGGCGCCGCCCGATACGACCACTTCGCGGCGCGCTGCGACTTGCACCAGCGTGTCGCCCTGACGGTATTCGATCCCCGTCACCCGCCGCCCCTCGAACAACAGCCGTGTCGCCTGCGCGCCGGGCACGATGCGAAGATTGGCGGGTGGGCGCGAAAGATAGGCGCGGGCCGAGGACACCCGCTGGCGTCCGCGTGTGGTTGTCTGGTAAAGACCGGCGCCCTCCTGATCGGGGCCGTTGAAATCGCCGTTGTGCGGCAAACCTGCCTGCACTGCGGCCTCGATGATTGCCAAAGCGACGGGCGACGGATTCGGCTGATCCGATACCGTCAGAGGCCCTCCAGTGCCATGGAATGCGTCAGGCCCGCGGGTCTGATGCTCGGCCCGCTTGAAAAACGGAAGTACATCGTCCCATGCCCAGCCCGGATTGCCCTTTTGTGCCCAAAGATCATAGTCACGCGCCTGGCCCCGGATATAGAGCATGCCGTTGATCGCGCTGGTGCCGCCCAGGATCTTGCCGCGCGGCTGGTACATGCGTCGGTTGTTCAGATGCGGCTCGGGCTCGGATTCGAACATCCAGTTCAGTCGTCGGTCGGTGAACAGCATCGGATAACCCAGCGGAGGCCGAGTCCAAAAGAACCGGTCGCGCGGCCCGGCCTCGATCAGCAGGACAGTGTAGCGCCCACCCTCTGCCAACCGCGCCGCCACGGCGCAGCCCGCCGAGCCCGCGCCGGATACAATGAAGTCATAGATGTCCATCACAGGGTCTCCAAGGCGCCAAGAATGACGCTGGTCTGCGATGAAAGGACCCCACCATTGGCGTGACACATGGCCAGATCCGCCTTGGCCAGTTGCCGTGCGCCCGCCTGGCCGCGTATCTGGCGGGTTGCCTCGACCAGGGTGAACAGACCATACATCCCCGGATGCACGCAACTCAGCCCGCCACCGTTGGTGTTTACCGCCAGCCTCCCCCCCGGGGCAATCGCGCCGCCCTGAACGAATCGTCCGCCTTCGCCCTTGGGGCAAAACCCCAGATCCTCCAGAAACAGGATCGTGTTGATGGTGAAAGCATCATAAAGCTGGACCATGTCCATGTCGGCCGGGCCATAACCCGCCGCCGCATAGGCACGTGCCCCCGATTGCACGGCACCGGTGACTGTCAGATCCGGCATCTGGGCGATTTCCTTGTGCGTGGTCATCGTGCCCGCGCCCAGTACCGCGACCGGGGGGTGAGCCAGATCGCGCGCGCGGTCGGTCGCCGTCAGGACCACAGCGGCGGCGCCATCGGTCACCAGACAGCAATCCAGCACGCCAAGCGGCGAAGAGACGATGCGCGCCGCGTGGTATTGTTCCAGCGTCAGAGGATCGCGCCGGAAAGCTTCAGGGTTCAGGGCGGCCCAGCCGCGTGCAGCCAGCGCCACGGCGCCGAGATCGTCGCGCGTAGTGCCATATAGGTGCAAATGCCGTGCCGCGGACAGACCATAGCCGGTGATCGGCATCATCGGTTTGTGCGGGGCCTCGTGCACGGATGGGCGCAGCGCCGAGACCAGCTTGCCCGAGGCCGAGCGTTGGTTCGATCCATAGGTGATCAACGCCGTGCGGATGTAGCGCGCATCGATAAGGAAGGCCGCCGTCATCAGGTGGTTCAGAAAAGAAGAGCCCCCGGTGCGGTTGTTGTCGACAAAGCGCGCGTTCACGCCGAGATGTTCCGCAAGGGCGAGACCGCCCAGAATGTCCTCAGGCAGTGCGGTGAATAGCGCATCCACATCTGTCAGTTCCAGCCCGGCGTCGGCAAGCGCCATCAGCCCGGCCTTTGCGGTCATTTCCAGCGCGGTGAAGCCCGGGCATTCCCCGACACCAAAGGTCGCTGCCCCGGCAATCGCGGTGGCGCCGCGCGGAAAGGCGTGGTCGGGGCTCATGGTACAACCTCGAAGGCGACCGAGGGGATTTCGCCCTCGCGGTCGATCAGCGCGCGCACGCGGGTGCCGATTGAGGGGACGGGGCCTGATGCAAGATGTGAGAGCATGCGAAACCCCTCGTCAAGATCCACCAGCACCAGCAGGCGGGGTGGAGCTGGCGGGCGCTGGGGCTGTTCGGTGATCGAATGAATCACGCCGAAACCGGCGCTTTCCGCCCAAGAAAGCGGTGCGCCGTCGCCGGGAGCGACCAGACGGGGAGGGAATACGGTCCCACCATCCTCACGGCGTTGAAATGTCAGGCGTCCGTCGCGCAGCGCTGCAAGATAGCGTGCCTCGGGGCCGATCAGGTCAGGCATTGCGGCCTCCTAGATGATGGCCGCGTCCTTGAGCCTTTGCAGGTCCGCATCGGACAGCGACAGATATCGCGTCAGGATCGCCTCGCTGTCCTGCCCGGGCAAGGGTGGCGCGCAGCGATAGGTTACCGGAGTGTCGGAAAACCGAAGCGGACTGCCAACCAGCCGCACCGTGCCTGTCACCGGGTGTTCGAGCGTGACGAACATCCCGCGAGCCTGTAACTGGGGGTCTGCCTCGATATCCGGCATCTCGTTGATCGGCCCGCAACTGACCTTTGCGGCCAGAATCCGTTCCATCCAGTGTGCCCGCGAGCGGGTGGCAAGCTGTGCGTTGATCTCGCGCGTCAGGGTAACGCGGTTCATCAACCGATCGCGCGAGCGCAGGAAGCGCGGATCTTCGGCCCAGTCGGGTCGCCCCAGGGCGCCGGCGAGGCGCGCGAACTCGCGATCGTTGAAGGTGGCGATCAGAATGAAACCGTCAGCGCATTCGAACACACCGTTCGGAACCGCCGTCGGATGTTCGTTTCCGGTGCGCGGAAGCGGCGAGCGTGCGTTCAGCCAGGACCCGATGTTGTTCATCAGCAGCGCGACCTGACTGTCGAACAGCGAAATGTCGACATGCTGTCCTGTGCCGGATTTCTCGCGGTGGAAAAGCGCGGCCAGAATAGCGATGGTAGCGTTGTTGCCCGCGGAAATGTCGGCAATCGGCACGCCGACGCGGGTGGGGATGCCTCCGTCGGCCTCGGGCTGGCCGGTGACAGCCATCTGCCCGCCCATTGCCTGCACCAGATAGTCATAGCCGGAACGGTCGGAATAGGGGCCGGTCTGACCGAAACCGGTGATCGAGCAATAGACCAGCCGCGGATTGATCGCCTTCAATTGTTCATAGCCCAGCCCGTATTTTTCCAACGTGCCGGTACGGAAGTTCTCCAGGAACACATCGGCGCGGGTCGCGAGGTCGCGCAGGATCGCCGCCCCCTCTGGTGTGGAAAAGTCCAGCCCGATCGACCGCTTGTTGCGGTTGACCATTTGGAAATAGGTGGATTGCTCTGGCGCTCCGGGCTTGCCCTCGATCCATGGCGGGCCGAGTGTACGCAGGTCGTCACCTTCGTGCACACGCTCGACCTTGATGACTTCGGCGCCAAGATCGGCCAAAGTTTGTGCTGCCAGCGGTCCCGCGACCACGCGCGTCAGGTCCAGAACGGTGATTCCCTGCAGGATCCCCCGCGGCTGCGTCCCCTCGACAGGGGAATCGGCGGTCGGCGCGGCGGTCTGGATGCTCACTTTGGCCCTCCTGATGCGGTCTGGCTAGGCGGCGATTTGCCCTTGTCAAATATACAATACTGTAGTTTGATTATACAAGTAAAGCGCAGTTATTGTTCTTGCGTGGCTTTCGTGCGAGAGTGAGCAACGGTATCCGAACGAGGGACGGGGCGGAAATGGACTTGGACCTGCGGGGGATGAAGGCGGCCGTAACGGGCGGCACACGGGGGATCGGGCGCGCGATTGCGCAGCTTTTGGCCGAGGAAGGCTGTGACATCGCCACCTTTGGCCGTGCCCCGGAGCGGGTCGAGGCTGCGCGTGTCGAGCTGTCTGCGCTGGGGGTGCGCGTGCACGCCGAGCCAGTTCAGGGCCGTGATGGCGCAAAGGTACGCCAGTGGATGCAGGCCAGCGTCGCGGCCCTGGGGGGAATGGATCTGGTCATCGCCTCGCTTTCGGCCGGGGGTGGGACGGATGAGGAGGGCTACTGGCACCGCAACTTCGAGATTGACCTCATGTCGGCCGTGCGCGCGGTGGACGAGGCCCTGCCCGCGCTGCGCCAGTCGCGCGCGCCTTCGGTCCTTGTGATCGCGACGATGGCTGCCAGCGAAACCTTCGTTGCGCCAATGGCTTACAATGCGATCAAGGCATCGCTCATCACTTGGTCCAAGCAATTGTCGCAAAAGCTTGCGCCTGAAGGGATCCGGGTCAATTGTCTGTCCCCCGGGCCGACGATGTTCAAGGGCTCGAACTGGGAGATGATCAAGGTCGCCCGCTCGCGCATTCATGACAAGGTCGTGCGCCAGCAGCCGCTACGCCGCATGGCGACCGCCGAAGAAATAGCCCGAGCGGCGGTTTTTCTGGCCAGTCCCGCCGCCTCGTGGTGCAATGGTTCGCACCTGCTGGTGGATGGCGGGTATTCGAAACGTGTGGCGTTCTGACGCCAGGAGGATGCCATGACAGTCGAACGCATCAAGCCCGACGATTTCACCAAGACCCCTGCCGCTCCAGCGCCGCGACCGAATTTCGGCTCGGCGATGATTCCCAAGGAACGGTATACAAGCGCCGACTATCTGCGTCTGGAATGGGAGCGGATGTGGACCAAGGTCTGGCTGCTGGGCTGTCGGCTGCACGACATCCCTGAGCCCGGCGACTATCATGTCACGACGATCGGCAAGGAAGAAATCCTGCTGGTGCGCCAGAAAGATGGCGGGGTGGCCGGGTTCTACAACGTCTGCCTGCACCGGGGAAACCGGATCATGGCGGGTTCGGGCCATGCCGAAACCTTCAAGTGCCAGTATCATTTCTGGGAATACGGTCTGAACGGTGATTTCGTGAATATCCCGGACCTGGAAAGCTTTCCGCAGGGCGCCCCTCCCTGCAAGGGCCTGCGCGCGGTCAAGGTGGACACCTGGAACAGCTTTGTCTGGTTCTCGCTGAATCCTGAGGCCGAGCCGCTGCGCGACTATCTCGACCCAATGCCGGAACATCTTGATCCTTATCACTTTGATCGCATGGTCAAGGTGATGGATGTGACTGCCGAATGGGACTGCAACTGGAAGACCTCGGTCGATGCCTTCAACGAAGCCTATCATGTGCAGGGGATCCATCCGGAACTGCTGTATTTCATCGACGACAGGGATGTGCAGATTGACCTCTACGGGCGCCACAACCGCTATCTGGTGCCCTTTGCCACAATTTCCGAGCGGGTCACCGAAACCACGGAAATTCCCCACCTGATCAAGCATGTGATGAAAGAGGCAGGGATGGACCCCGCCCGTTTTGATGGCCGCGTGACCGAGGTGCGCAAGGCGACGACCAGTTGCACGATTACTACCACTACAACATCTTCCCCAACCTCACGCTGAACACCCACGCCGATGACCTGATGCTGTTCCGCCAGCGTCCGCATCCCACCGATCCGAACAAGATGTTCTTTGACGTGATGATGTTCAAACTGCTCAAGGACGGCGAGGAGGTCCCGCCCAAGCCCCGCCACGAGCAGTTCCGCCATGGTGAACGCTCGCTGGGGCTGGTGATCGACCAGGACGCCTACAACCTTCCGGGGGTGCAGGCCGGGATGAATTCGGACAGTTTTCCGGGCCTGTGGATTGGCGATCAGGAATTGCGCATCCGGCACTTTCACCATGTGCTGGAATCCTATGTCGGCGAGTGACGCAAAGCCTCCTCGCCGCTGGGAGGACCTGGTGCTGGGTGAGGAAACCCACTCGCGCGAGATGACGGTGCACGCCGAACCGATGATCGAGTTCGCGGTCAAATACGATCCGCAATTCTTTCATATGGATCCGGCGACGGCGGATCAGTCGCTGTTCGGGGGGATCATCGCCTCGGGACTCTACACCGCCTGTCTTTGGCGCCAACTGGACCATGAGGAAAATGGTGCCATCGCCTGGGTTTGCGGTGTCGCCTGGCAGGATGTGCGTTGGTCGGTGGCGGTGCGTCCGGGTGATGTGATTCGCGCTCATTCGCGGATCGAGGGGTTGCGCCCCTCGGCCTCGCGCCCCGGGGTGGGACTGGCGACCTTGAGGCACTGGTTGACCAACCAGCGGGGCGAAACCGTGTTTTCCTTTGTCTCGACCGATCTCGTCTATCGCAGGGATGCCTGACATGCATGCAAGACGGGAAGTCCTGCTGATTGCGGGCGGTCCGTGGCATGACATCGACCATGCGCGGCTCGAGCTTTTGACACTGCTGGCTCAGGTCGAGCACCTGCGGGTCATCGTGCGCGACGGGTGGGATGTGGCGGCGTTGGCACGCTGCGATGTGCTGGTCACTTATACCTGTGATCTGATCCCGGACCCGTCACAGATCGAGGCTCTGATCGCCTGGGTCGAGGGGGGCGGGCGTTGGCTGGCGCTGCACGGGACCAACTCGCGCCTCGTGATCGGCGAGGACGGAAAGGTTGCCACGCCGCCCTTGCCGGAGGCGCTGTTTGACCTGCTGGGTAGCCAGTTTCTGGCCCATCCGGTGCCCGGCCGCTTTCGTGTCCGCCCGGAGGCGGGGCATCCGCTGACCGACGGCATCGGCGCCTTTTTCGTCGAGGACGAACACTACCTGCAACGCCACGCCGAGGGGAATCAGGTGCTGCTCAGCAGTGAGTTCGAGGGGGAAACCCCGTTGTTCGAAACCCGCTACTGGCCAAGAGCGCGCCACCAGACACTGTATCTGCGCCCGCGCGGCAAGGGCGCGGTGCTATACCTGACACTGGGGCATACGCGCGGGCGGCATGACATGGCACCAATCACGGATGCCTACCCCTTTGTCGAACGAGGCGCCTGGGTGCATCCGGCGTTCCGGGCGCTGTTGACGCGGGCGATCCGCTGGCTGGACCGGGATCCCGCGCTGGAGAGCCACCATGCGTCCTGAGCCGATCGAATTTCGCACGTCGGACGGGTTGACGATCCGGGGCGAGGCTTACGGGCAGGCGGGGCCTGTCGTCCTGTTCGCGCATGGTGCCGGACAGACTCGCCAATCCTGGCGGGCGGTGGCGCGCGATCAGGCCGCGCTTGGATGGCGCACGGTGACACTGGACCTGCGTGGCCATGGGGCCAGCGACTGGGATCCGGCAGGGGACTACACGTTGGAACGCTATGCGCTGGATCTGGCCGGTATCGCGCGGGATCTTGGGGGTGGTGTGTATCACGTCGGGGCCTCGCTGGGCGGGAATGCCGCGATTCCGGCGCTGGCGCGACTGGCACCCGATGCCTTTGCCGCGCTGGTTCTGGTCGATGTTGTGCCGCAGGTCGACATGGGCGGCGTTGCCGAGGTGCTGGGCTTCATGGCCGAACACCTTGACGAAGGGTTTGCCGATCTTGACGAGGCCGCCGCCGCCGTCGCGCGCTACCGCGGTCAGGCACCGAGAAAGCTGGGACCGACCAGCGGCCTGGCCCGGATGCTGAAGCCGCGTGCGGACGGGCGGCTTGTATGGCACTGGGACCCGCGCTTTGTCATCGGGCAACGCACCGGAAGGCTGACCCCCGCCTATCAGGCACGGCTGGTCGAGGACCTTCGTTCCATCCGACAGCCGCTGCTGCTGCTGCGGGGCCTTACGTCGAACCTTGTTACCGACGCGGCCGAGGCCGCGTTTCGCGCCACCGTGCCGCTGGCGCAGGTCTGGCACGTCGGCGGGGCAGGTCACATGGTGGTGGGCGACGCCAACACCCAATTTGCTACCGATCTGGACCGGTTCCTTGCCGGTGTCCGTGTTTCACTGGGAGAACAAGAGCATGAGCAGGCTGGCAGGTAAGCGCGCGGTCATCATTGGCGCTGCGGGCACGGGCAATCTGGGGCAGGTGCTGGCCCGCCGGATGGTGGCCGAAGGCGCTGGCCGCTGAGATTGGCGGGGATTACGCGCTGGCCGACATTACGGAGGGCGCGGAGTTGGAGGCACTGGGAGAGGCCGCCGTCAGCGCCATGGGTGGTATTGACCTGGCGGTGAATTGCACGGGATGGGGATTGCTTGTGCCTTTCCTCGATTGCAACCGTGAACAGCTTGAACGCATGACTGCGCTTCAATTCATCGGACCCTTCCAGTTCTTTCAAGCAATGATCCGGCGGATGACGGGGCCGGGTTCGCTGGTGCAGGTTTCCTCGGCCACCGCGCGGATCATGATGGACGATCATGCCGCCTATATGGGGACGAAGGCGGGTATGGACCATGTGATCCGCTGCATCGCCAATGAATTTGGCGCGCGGGGGATCCGGGCCAATTCCGTCTCGCCGGGCTTCACCGCCTCGCCGATGACGGGGCGCGCGGCGGGAAATCCGGCTGTGGTGGGGGCTTTTGCCCGAGAATACCCGCTGGGGCGGGTCGGAACTTTGGAGGATACCGCCGAGGCGATCGTCTGGCTTTGCACCGATGCCTGCTTCATGACCGGCGAGAATTTGCAGATTAACGGCGGCCTGACCCTGCGCCGCAACCCAACCAACGCCGAAATCGTGGCAGCAGTGCAGGCTGCAAAGGCCGCTCGCGCCGCTG
Source organism: uncultured Paracoccaceae bacterium (assembly GCA_937927885.1). Lineage (GTDB taxonomy): Bacteria > Pseudomonadota > Alphaproteobacteria > Rhodobacterales > Rhodobacteraceae > Pararhodobacter. The sequence continues at coordinate 9,094 of CALEZJ010000539.1, forward strand.
CTCAGGCCTGAGAGCGGCGCGATTCGATCAGCGCACGCACGTCGATATATTCGGCGGGCGAGAAATCGCGCGGCAGCTTGAATTTCTGGATCTTGGTCGTTGACATCGGCCAGTTGCGCACGAAACGCACATAGCGCGGAACCTTGTAGCTGGCGATGCGGCCCAGGCAATGCTCGATCACCCCGGCCACATCCAGACTGGCGCCGGGCTTCAACTGGACGTAGGCCGCCGCCACCTCGAACAGATGGGCGTCGGGTACTGCAATGACCTGCGCCAGTTCGATGGCGGGATGCGTGCACAGGAAGCCTTCGATTTCCAGCGCGCCGACATTTTCGCCGCCGATCTTCAGCATGTCCTTCAGTCGACCGTCATAGGTGACCACGCCGCCCGTGCTGACAAATCCCAGATCACCGGTGCGAAGCCAGCCGTCGGACAGCAAAGTCGCGCGGGTCGCATCGGGGTCTTTCAGATAGCCAGAGAACAGGCAGAATCCGCGAATACGCAACTCGCCGCGCGTATCGGGCGGCAGG
>CALEZJ010000540.1 GCA_937927885.1 uncultured Paracoccaceae bacterium
CGGGCCTGCCCGCGCTGCTGCTGGCGGGCTTCGCCCTGCCACTGCTGCGGCAGAACCGCGCGGAGGCAGCCTGTGCGGTGGTGATCGGGCTGGCGGTCGCCGCCGGCTGGTGGGCGACATTCGCGACGGACGACCCTTTCGATCCGCGCGTCCTGACCTCGCTCAGTTTCATCGGGCCGGTGGGTGACGGGCTGTTGTGGCTGATGCTGTCCACCGGACGGGCGCTGAATTTCGGCATTGCCGTTGTCGCGGGAACCACGCTTGGCGCCCTGTCGGTGGCGGCTCTGATGCGCGACCTGCGGCTTGAGGGCTTCGGATCCGGCGCGCAGATGCAGCGCGCGCTGGCGGGCGGGCTGCTGATGGGCTTTGGCGGCGTACTTGCCTTGGGCTGCTCGATCGGGCAAGGTCTAAGCGGTGTCTCGACACTCTCGCTGGCCAGTCTGGTCGCGTTTGCAGGTATTCTTGCCGGAACTGCGGTTTCTCTGGTCATCATCCGAAACTGATCCTTGCAAGGAGCCGTCCCGATGATCCGCCGCCGCACCCTGCTGACCGTCGCACCCGCGCTGGCACTTCTGGGCAGGTCCGCCCTTGCCGCGCCCGCTGCCCTGACCTCGGACAGCACACTGATGCCGCGCAGCGGTTCCGGCCCCCGCATTGTCGTCTGCGGCGGCGGATGGGGCGGGTTGACCGCCGCCCGCTACCTGCGCGAGGAAATCCCCTCGGCCGAGGTGATCGTGCTTGAGCGCAATCCGATCTTCTGGTCCTGCCCGATGTCGAACAAATGGTTGATCGACGTGGTGGACACGGCCTACCTGACCCATGACATGCTGTTTCCGGCCAACCGCCACGGCTACCAGCTGGTGCAATGCGAGATCACCGGAATCGAGCGCGACAGGAAGCTGGTGCGCACATCAAAGGGCAATGTCGATTACGATTTCCTGATCCTGGCCGGCGGCATCCGCAACGCCTATGACGCCTGGTTCGGCGACGACCGCGCGGCGGCGGAATATACGCGGACGCATTTCCCCTCGGCCTATATCCCCAATGCCGAGCATCTGGCGCTGAAGGACAAGATCCGCAACTTCAAGGGCGGCACCATCGTGATGACCCTGCCGCCGCCACCGCATCGCTGCCCGCCCTCGCCCTATGAACGCGCCTGCGTGATGGCCTGGCATTTCAAGGTGAACAATATCCCGGCGAAGATCCTGATCCTGGACCCCAAGCCGGGTATCGCCCCCATCGGCGGCGGTTATCGCGCCGCCTTCGAGGAACTGTATCCCGACATCATCACCCATGTCCCCAATGCCAGGGTGCGCGAACTGGACCCTTGGAACAAGCGCATCATGACCGAGGCGGGCGATTTCGATTTCGACGAGGCCGTGCTGATGCCGCCGCACCAGGCGTCGGACATGGTGTTCCATGCCGGCCTGATCGGCACCAATGCCGAGGGGAAATCGACCGGTTGGGCCGACATGGACCCGCGCTATTACCACGCCAACGGCGATGACAGCGTCTATATCGTCGGCGACAGCATGGGTGCGATCTCGCCCCATTTCGGCCATTACCCGAAAAGCGGTCATGTCGCGAACTACATCGCCAAGATCGTCGCCCGCAATATCGGCCAGCGCGTCCGCGAGGAAGAGGTGGTGGCGGAACTGCCCGACAACCTGTGCTATATGCTGGTCAACGGCGACCCGCGCGAGGCGATCTCGGTCGAGTTCACCTATGAGGTCGGCGCGGACGGGCTGGTGCATCAGAACCAGATCGACATCGACGTGCGCACGCCCGACCTGCTGGAAGAAGACTTCGTCTGGGCGCAAGGAATGTTCAATGACTTCCTGCGCTGAGATCGACCGTCGGGCGCTGCTGGCGGCTGCGGCGGCGCTTGGCACGGGCCTGTGGCCCGGCCTTGCGGGTGCGCAGGAGATCGAGAGCAGCGCCGCGCCCCAGCCCGACGATGCCGAGGCCGACCGCATCGCCGCCGCATTCCTGAACGGCGCGATCCCCCAGGCCGAAGGGCTGGCGCTGGACCTGCCCGCGCTTGGCGACAACCCCGCCGCGGTGCCGGTACGGGTGCATCTGGACCAAGCCCTGTCCGATACGAATTTCTGCGAGGAACTGATCGTGCTTGCCCAACGCAACCCCAAGCCGCTGGCCTGCCGCTTTCGCTTTACGCCGCTGACCGGCTCGGTCGATGTCGCGCTGCGGCTGCGGCTGATACAAAGCATGGGCCTGCGCGCGATCGCCCGGATGAGCGACGGCCGCTTCCTTGAAGCGCGCGGCGACATCACCGTCGCCGCCGGCGGCTGCGGCATGTGAGGGCATCATGAGCAGGCCCCCCCGCATCTGGATCAGCAACGCGACACCGATACCGGGCGAGATCGTCCGCATCCGCGCCCAGGTCGTTCACCCGATGGAGACCGGTTTCCGCTTCGGCCCCGACGGCCAGCCCCTGCCGATGAACATCGTCACCCGCTTCCAGGCGTCGCTGGGCGGCGAGATGCTGCTGGAATGGCTGCCCGAAACCGCCGTGGCGCAGAACCCCTATATCGAGTTCACCTTCAGCGCCCTGCGCGGCGGCCTGCTGCACATGGTCTGGACCGACGGCAGCGGCGATTTCGCCGAAGCCGAGCAGGAAATCGTGCTGGCCGGATAGAAGTGCAGCAAAGAAGCCGCATTTTTGTCATCCTGCGTCTGCGGCGGGCGAGAAGGACCGACCTCCGAGGCGCTGGACGACCTGCTGGTGCAGTCTGGCGGGTTGCGGAAGCTGTCGCGCGGACAGCAAAAACCTCCGCGGCTGTTGCCTTAGGTCGTGTTGCAGTCAATCCGCCTCATATCCTTCCGTTCTGAAGTAGTTGTAGCGCTCCTCTTCCGAGAAGAGGTTGCAGACCTGTCCGACGGCTTTCCATAGCTGATCGTAGGTTCGTGCTGCTGCCTTTCGGATCAGGGATTTCCGCTTGGAGAACGCCATTTCGATGGGGTTAAGGTCGAGGCTATAGGGCGGCAGAAACAGGAACCAGGCGCCCATGCCGCGCAGGGCGGTCGCCGCGCCGAGGCTTTTTTGGCTTGAGAGGTTGTCCAGGATGACCACATCTCCGGGACGCAGGGTCGGCACCAGATGTGTTTCGATGTAAAGGGTGAACATCTCGGCGTTCATTGCGCCGTCGAAGACCCACGGGGCGTCCAGCCGGTCATGGCGCAAAGCTGCAACAGAGGTCTGGGTTCGCCAGTGGCCGAACGGCGCGTGATCAACCAAGCGCTGCCCGCGCGGCGGTCAGCCGGTGGGCTTCGCCATGTTAGTCTTGATCGAGGTTTCGTCGACGAAAGCCAGCTGTTCCAGATGGTTGGCCGTGAATGTCTGGCGTTTGGCAATCCAGATATGTCGCTTGTCGGTGACGTCTTTGCGCTTCTGTTCAAGCGCCTGGAGGTGTTTTTTGTGTGTCAGCCCAAGGCCGCGCAGGACCCGCCAGACGGTGGCGCGGTGGCGCGGTGGACGACGATTCCATGCGCCTCAGCCAGCACCGCGACCAACTCATCGAGTGTGATCCCGTCCGTGGCTAAAGCCCCGAATGTTGACCGGCGTGGAATAAGGACCCCGCTTTTGGGGTGATCGGCGTCCAAAATG
>CALEZJ010000541.1 GCA_937927885.1 uncultured Paracoccaceae bacterium
GTGTGGGGCAGGCCCCACCGGCGCGGGCGAGCGGCCCCCCCTCGTGGGGGCCCGAGCCCGCGCCGCCCTTGCAGCCCGCGCCGCCCTTACAGCATCCGGCGTTCGTCCAGCGCCTTGGCGATCTCGGCACGCACGAGCTTGCGCACCTGCGCGGTGATGCGCTCGCCCAATTGCCCGTGCAGTTCCTCGCGCACGATCTGCGCGATCAGCGCGCGGAGGGCGGCTTCGTCCAGCACCGCCTCGTCCTCGCCAACTTCGTCCTCGCCACTCTCGTCGAGCGTGATCTCGTCCAACTCACTCGCGTCGGGCGCTCTCTCGTCCGGCGCACTTTCGTAAGGCGCACTTTCATAGGGCGCGCCAGCGTCGAGGGATCCCGCGTCCGCCCGACCCCGCGCTGCAACCTCCGGCGCACCCTCGCCCCCGCTGCGGGCAGGGGCGGCCTCTGCGGGTTCGGCCATCGGCTGCGCATCCGCCAGGGCAACCCCACCGGCCCCCGCGAGGCTTGCCGACGCCTCGGGCGCGGCGGTTTCCTCGACGGCCGGGCGGTGGGTGAAGGCCAGACGCCCATAGAGATCGGTCACATTCGACGCCCGCGGGGCTTCCTCGACCAGTTCGCCCTCCCAGCCCCCACCGCTGGCGCTGACCGCGGCCTCGAGTTCGGCGATCGTGGCCTCGAGTCGGCCGAAATCCGGGGCCGGAAGGTCAAGGTCCGGACCCGGCGCAGCCTGCGGCGCGGCAGGTTCTACCGGTGCGGCGGGCGGGTCGATTCGCTGGGCTTCGGTCAGGATCAGGCGCGAGCCGGGCTGCACCGGGTCGACGGGACGGGGCGCCGCCCGCACGGAGTCTTGCGCCACCAGTCGCCGGATCGAGGACAGCACATCCTCGATCTCGCGGTTGGTCATTGCCTCGGACATGCCTGTACCCCTGCTTCTTGTTGCGCGCAGGATACCCCGAGCCGCCGATTCAGACAACCTCAGATCAGGGTGAACGACGGCTTAGGGACCTTCGGGCGGCGCATAGCGGCCCATGATCCGGTCCAGCCTCTGGCCTTGCTGGGACGGGGTCTCGCGCGGGGGCTCGGGGCGGAAGCCGCGCGCATAGGCTTCGACGTCATAGGTCGGGATGCCCAGGTTCAGGGCCTGGACCGTCAATTGCCCGGTCGATTCCAGCAGGGCATAGGCCGCGATCTGCACATTCGCCCCGGCAAGGATCCGCCCCGAACGCGCATCAAGAAGGCTCTGTTCGGCGTCGAGCACATCGAGCGTGGTGCGCGAGCCCAGATCGGCCTCGGCGCGAACCGCCTCATAGGCGGCCTGCGCGGCGGCGATCTGCTGCTCGCCCGCGATCAGCGTCGCGCGGGCGATCTGCAGCCGGGCCCAGTTGGAGGCGACGGATTGCTGCACGATCGCCACCGTCTGGTGGAGCGAGGCGCGCTGCGCCTGCCCCCGCGCCACCGCCTGCCGTTCCGCCGAATCGTAGCGCCCGCCGTTGAAAAGCTGCACGGAGTAGTTGAGCGACGCGGTCAGATCGGTCGAAAGGTTTTCCGGGAACGGCGAGGTCCGGGTCAGGCGGCCATCGGCCGAAAGCGAGCCGCTGAGCGTTCCCAGCCGCTGGGTCGCGACGATCTGACCGGCGATATCCTGCGCGGTGACCTGATGCTGCGCCTGCGTCACCGCCGGATGGTTGCGCCGGGCGATGTCCTGCGCCTCTTCCAGCGAGGCGGGCAGGCGCGGAAGCCGTGGCGGCGCCGAGACCCCGCTCGGATACTGGCCGACGGCCAGATTGTACTGCTCGCGCGCGATGGCCACATCCCCCTCGGCCGAGGCCAGCGACGAGCGGGCGGCAGCGAGCCGGGCTTCGGCCAGGGCGACATCGGTGCGCGTGGAATCGCCAAGTTCGAACCGCTCGCGCGCGGCGCGCAACTGTTCGCCGATCAGGGTCACGTTGTTGCGCTGCAGGTCCAGCGCCTGCAGCCGCGAGTAAAGCGCCATATAGGCCTGCACCGCGCCAAGGAGCACGTTCTGTTCGACCACCACCAGTGCCGAGCGGGTGGCCAGCACCGCGGCGCGGGTCTGGTCGACGGCCATGCGGCTGCGGCCGAAGTCGATCAGCGGCACCGAGGCGGTCAGCCCCATGCTGAGCCGGTAATCCGGCGCGCCGGCGGTATTCGTCAGCGCCGAGGCGGCAAAGGTCACCACGGGATAAAGCGCGGCAATCGCCTGCTGCACATCCTCGTCCGAGGCGCGCAGCAGGGCGCGGTTCTGTTCGAGCAGGTTGGAATTGCGATAGGCGGCGACCAGCGCATCGGCCAGGGTATCAGCCCGCGCGCTGTCCGCCTGCCCCGCCCCGATCCAGAGCGCCAGCACCATCACCCAGACACCGCTCAACCGTCGCATTGCGCCCCCGTTCCTGCCTTGACTGCCCGCACCCCTGTCCTGGCTCCCGCCCCCCGCCTTGCGGCGCGATCACAGGGCAAAGGCACGCGGGCGAGAAAACCCTTCCAGCACCGGTGCGGCCGCATTGAAGGCGTCGCGCCAGCGGATCGAGGCCCCGGCCTTGACCCCTACACGCACGACACCCAGCGGTCCGTCGATGAAAAGCGCCGCAACCCTGCCGCCGTCCTTCAATTGCGCGGCCAGCGCCTCGGGGAAGGTTTCAACCCCGCCCTGAACCAGCATCGCGTCATAGGGGCCATGTGCGGGCGCCCCCTCGGCGGCGGGGCGGCATTCGACCACGACATTGGTGGCCCCGATCGAGTCGAGTACGGTCTCGGCCTCGGCGGCGAGCGCCTCGTCGGGCTCGACCGCCACGACGGCTTCGGCCATGCGCGCGATGACCGCGCTGGAGTAGCCCGTGGCCGCGGCCACGTCCAGCACCAGATCGACGGGGCGAATATCCAGCGCGTCCAGCATCTTGGCCAGGGTGCGCGCATCCAGCAGCACGCGGCTCGGCGCGATCTCGACATTCGCGCCGACATAGGCCGCCTCGCGCTTGTCGCGCGGCACATAGACTTCGCGCGGGACATGCAGCATGGCCTCGATGATCGGGAACTTGGTCACATCCGAGGGGCGGACCTGGGTATCGACCATGGTCATGCGGCGGGAGGCGAATTCGCTCATTCTGAACCTATCGGTTTAGATGTTCTGTCATGGTGTTCAATCACAGCCCGCCGCCGATGGCAACGGTCCTGTCCAACCCCTTTCTGCCGCAGCTTTGCGCAGAGTTCCAGCCCGGTCGAAAGCAAAGCGCAGTCATGTGACTGCGCGGCCCGTCGCCCAGGATCGCGCCCGTTCGCCCAGACTGCGGAACTTGTCGCTGAGCTGTTGCAACTGCGCCATCCAGTCCGGGTCCGGCTGCTGCCCTTCGGTTTCACGGAAATAGACCTGCAACAGGCAGGCCACCGCAAAGGGCTCGATCAGGGCGGCCTTCACCGACCAGGCGAAGAGGATGGCAAAGACCATGACGCCGCCCGACATCTGGCCGGGGATCAGCCAGACCACCGCCGCCGCAGGGACCAGCATGACCAGAAAGACGATCAGCGACAGGCCCCAGGTGATCAGCGTCAGCCAGGCCGCATTGATCATCATCGGTTTGTCCGTCTGGGCATACAGCACCAGCGCCTCC
>CALEZJ010000542.1 GCA_937927885.1 uncultured Paracoccaceae bacterium
GCGCGCCCGAGCCCGCCAGAAACGCCAGCGCGCCCGGCTCCAGCACGAGGTCGCGCCCGGGCGCCCCGGCAATGCAGGGGATGCGCGCCGGAGCAAGGGCGAGGGCATGGGCGACGATCTCGCGCCCGATGCGCACCATTTCCCCGTCGACCCGCGCCCCGGCGGCGCGAAAGAGCGCCACCGCCTGTGGCAGCAGGACCTTGATCCCGTGGGTTTCCAGCACCCCCAGCGCGGCCGCGTGCAGGGCCTGCACATGGTCGGTGCTGAACACCGGCTGCGGCGCGAACGGGTGGCGCAGCGCGCGGTAATCCGGTGCGCGGGCGCTGGGGCGGGGACCGGTGGGGCGGGGGCGGCGCGACGAATGCGGCCAGTTCCTCGCGGATCGCGGGGTCCATCGGCGGGGCTTCGAACGTGTCGACGATCCCGCGATAGATCCGGTGCGCGCGCTCGACACTGTCCACCGCGCCGTCCTGCGCCCAGGCCTCGAAATTGCGCCAGTCGCTGACAAAGGGGCTGTAGAACGCGGTCTGATAGCGCGCCTGCGTGTGCGCGCAGCCAAAGTAATGCCCGCCCGGCCCGACCTCGCGCACGGCGTCAAAGGCGATGTCCTCCGGGGTCGTGCCGAAGGTTGCAGGTTCGAAATAGCGCTGGATCATCTGCAGGATCTCGCAATCCAGCACGAATTTCTCAGGGGATGCGATCAGCCCGCCTTCGAGCCAGCCGGCCGCGTGATAGACCATGTTGGTCCCCGACTGCACCGCGGCCCAGAGGGAATTCGAGGTTTCCCAGGTCGCCTGCGCATCGGGGATGTTGGCGGTGCAGACCCCGGACGAGCGCAGCGGCAGGCCATAGTACCGCGCGAGTTGCCCGGTGATCTGCGTCGCGCGCATGTATTCGGGCGTGCCGAAGGCAGGCGCGCCCGAACGCATGTCCACGTTCGAGGTGAAGGTGCCGATGGCCACCGGGCAGCCCGGGTTGACATGTTGCAGAAGGGCAATCGCGCTGAGCCCCTCGGCGATCGACAGCGCGACCGCGCCCGCCATGGTCACCGGCGCCATGGCTCCGGCCAGGGTGAAGGGGGTCACCACCACCGGCTGGCCACGCCGGGCCAGACGCAGGGCGCCGTCGATCATCGGGAAGTCGTGCTTGAGCGGGCTGACCGAATTGATGTTGGTGTACATCCGGGGGGTGGCGTCAAAGTCGGCATGGCTCAGGCCGCCCGCGATGCGCACCATCTCCATCACATCCTCGACCCGCTCGCGGCCGAGGGAATAGGCGTGGCAGACCTTGTCGGTCAGGGTGAGTTTTTCAAAGAGGCAGTCGAGGTGGCGCACCGAGGGGTGGATGTCGACGGGTTCCACCGGATAGCCGCCCGCGATGTGGATGCAGTTGAAGGCCTGCGTCAGCATCAGGAACTCGCGGAAGGTGGCGAAATCGCCGGTCCGCTTGCCGCGCCTGAGGTCCCAGGAATTGGGCGGGGACGAGACGTTGACGAAGACCATGTGTCCGTCGCCGATGGTGACCGCGCGGTCCGGGTTGCGCGGGGTGATGGTGAAATGGGGTGGCGCGCGACGCACCATCTCCATCACGAAATCCTCGTCCATGCGCACGTTCTGGCCGCTGACCTTGCAGCCGGCCGCGCGGAAGATCGCCAGCGCCTCGTCGTTGAGGAATTCGATGCCGAGCTCGCTCAGGATGCGCATGGCGCCCTTGTGGATCGCCATTACGCCGTCCATGTCGACGGGTTCGGTCGGGCGGTCCGGGTTCTTCGGGATGCGCCAGGGCATCTGCTCCAGATGGAACCCGCCCGCACGCCGCGCGTTGCCCTCGCGCCCGCCGCCCCGCCGCCGCCGTCCTTCGTCGCTCATGCCCGTCTCCGTGGTTTGCGGGCAGACTAGGGTGGGCACCGGCGCAAGGACAAGCGCACTGAGGTCAGCAGGG